>JBBSCV010000112.1:0-10967 GCA_038249925.1 Burkholderiales bacterium | reverse complement strand
CGTCACATTCTTGGCACCCTCGGCTTCCGCATGTTGCAAGACTTAGTTGCTGAACAACAACAAGCCAGCGACTGACGGGCGCCCTTTGTAACGAACAATCGATCACGTCTGATCAGATATGTCGGTTTGACGAACATGCCGCCCACTGACCGGCCGGACGCCTGCGCTTCCTGGGCCGAGGGAAGGGGCGGACGCAGAAAGGAAAGATGTGCCGGCGCTAGGCCGCCCCCACCCGAAGTGCTGCGTTGAGGGACAGATATGCGCTCACGCGAGGCATGGCACCCAAAGAAAAAGCGGAACCGACTTTCGTCGGTCCCGCTTCGTCGAAGTTGGTGCCCGAGACCGGATTCGAACTGGTGACCTTCGCATTACGAATGCGCTGCTCTACCAACTGAGCTACACGGGCTTTGCCAGCAGCGCGGAAAATCTGTGCCATTCGCGACTGCTGAACAGCCTCGGATCATAACGCACTGGCCGTGCGGCGCCTCCGCTGACACTTCACGATGCTCAAGCAACTTCGAACCGTCTTGCATGAACCCGGCATGCGCCGCAGATGGGGCTGGCTCTGGGCTGCCCTGTGTGTCGCCGTGGCTGTGGCGGCGTTGGCGCCCGGCGATGTGGCGCCCACAGTCACTGCCAGTGACAAGGTGGACCACCTGCTCAGCTTCGCCGCGTTGGCCGCCGCCGGCCTTCTGGCGCTGGCGCCCGGGCGGCGCGGCAGCGTCCTGGCCGCCAGCAGCATGCTGGCTTACGGCGTCCTGATCGAACTGCTGCAGACGCAGATTCCCGGCCGCTATGGCGACGTGCAGGACGCCGTTGCTGACGCTGTCGGTGTGGCTTTGGGCGTAGCGCTGATCACCGCGCTGCGCTGGCTGGTTCGCTTGCATAAGCAATAAGTTCGCTACCGTCTGCGTGTTGCAGACGCTGAACAAACTGCGCGCGCGAGGGTCACGCCCTTTCCGCGGTCAGCCGTTCACTGGCTCACGCTTTGAGCCACCGCCGTCTGACACTGCCTCCATACCCGAGCAAGGGGCCCGGTTTTCCGATGGAGATCGAGATGCAGACGAACCAGGCCACGCTTGAACTGATTGCCCGCCCCGATGCGTGTGCCGCGCCGAACATCACCACCGCTGCCGACGCCACCGGCTTCGACATCGGCTGGGACCACGCCCACCACGGGCTGGTGCCGCCGGCCGAACTGCTGCTGGACGGCACGCCGATCGGCCAAGGCTGGCGAGCCGGCCGCGCTGTTTTCGGCCGCCGCACGCTGAGCACCGGCCGCGCTACGCGCCAATGGCTGGCGCTGCGCACGCTGGCCTGGCGCCAGGGCATCCCCTTCGAAGGTCAGCAGGTCAGCGCGCACTACCTGGCGCAGTTGCATTCACCCCAGCATGCCCCCCACTGCCCGGTCTTGCGTTGCCCGCTGGGCGGGCCTGCCGGGCATGCCGATGCGCTGGTGGTCGAACGCCTGAACCCGCAGGCGGGCTATGCCGCCGGCAACCTGGCGGTGATGAGCCACGCTGCGGCGCAGGCCCGCGCCGGCGTCGACGTGCTGGAAGCCCTGCGCCGCGCCATGCGTGCACAGCTGTGCGGCGAACCCGTGGCAGGCCTGAACGCTGCTGCCTGGTGGCGCCTGGCCGCGCTGCGTGCCTTTGCAACGCCCCTGCCCTTTCACGAAGCAGCGCGCCTGCCACTGGCCGTGCTGCCACCCAACCGCGTGCGCCTGCTCAACGCAGCCCAGGGCCTGCAGGCGCTGGTGACGCGCCTGTTCCTGACGCCCGGCTGGGCCGCGCGCACACGCGCACTGGCCCAGCTGCTGCCGGCGCATACCTGGCGGCAAGACTTCAACCTCTTCGTCGGCGCACTGGCCCCGCGCGTGCTGGAGGCCGGCACCGAGCCCATGGCGCTGCGCCGCGCGTTGGAAGACGCCTGGCTGCTTGAGCGTGTGCAGCGCCGCTGGCAGCATTTCGTGCTGAGCCTGGGCGAAGCCGCCACCGAAGCGCTGCTGCAAGCCGCGACAGCTCAAGGTGTGGCCGGCGTGCGCACTCTGCACCAGGCGCCCGAGACCGCCACCGAGGGCTGGCGACTGCCCGAACCTGGCAAGCCCGAAGTTGGCCAGCCTGCAGCGCCTTCGCGCCAGCGCCCCATCGCAAGGTGCTCGCAGGGACCGGCCAGCAAGCCTTCCCTCGTGACAATGGCAGCGCCCGCCGTCAGCGGACCAGCGGCGGCATGACGGCGGGCAACGCCGCCCCGCCCCGCCTGGGACAATTCCCGGCATGCAACCCATGCCGCGCCTCATCTTGCTGGCCCCGATGGAAGGTGTGCTCGACCACGACCTGCGCGATGTTCTGACGCGCGTGGGCGGCATCGATCGGTGTGTCTCGGAATTCATCCGCATCACCGACCAGCTGCTGCCCAGACGCGTCTTCACGCGCTTGATGCCCGAGCTGCACCACGGAAGCCGCACGCCCGCCGGCACGCCTGTGCGCGCGCAGTTGCTGGGCAGCGACCCCGTTTGTCTGGCCGAAAACGCCGCGCGCCTGGCTGAACTGGCGCCCGAGGGCATCGACCTGAACTTCGGCTGCCCGGCCAAGATCGTCAACCGCCACCGCGGCGGCGCGGTGCTGCTGGACGAGCCCGAGCTCGTGCACGAGATCGTCGCCGCTGTACGGCGCGCGGTGCCGGCGCACATCCCTGTCTCGGCCAAGATGCGACTGGGCCACCGTGACGACGCGCGCATGCTCGACAACGCGCTGGCCATCGAAGCCGCAGGCGCGAGTGAACTGGTGGTGCATGCGCGCACCAAGTTGCACGGCTACAAGCCGCCGGCTTACTGGGACCGCATTGCGCACATCCGGCAGGCCGTGCGTTTGCAGGTGGTGGCCAATGGCGAGGTGTGGACGGTGGACGATGCCGCACGCTGCCTGCGTGAAAGTGGCTGCGATGCGCTGATGCTGGGCCGCGGCCTGGTCAGCAGCCCTGGCCTGGCCTTGGCCCTGCGCGGCGGTGCAGAGCCGCTATGGGAAGACTTGCTGCCGCTGGTGCGCCGGTATGGCCGGCTGATCACACCGCGCGTGGCACCACGCCACTGCGGTGGGCGCATCAAGCAGTGGCTGAACATGCTGCGCCGCCAACATGCGGGTGCACAAGCGGCCTACGAAGCCGTGCGTGAACTGAACGACGCCACGGCCATCGACGCCTGCCTGGCGAAGCTGGAAGCAGCACTGCCACAACGCGAAGTGGCCCTGAGCTGACGCGCGAAGGTGCGCGGAATCAATGCCCGAGAACAACGCTCGAAAATAACGCGCGGAAGTAAAGAAGCCCCCGGTGTAGGCCGAGGGCTTGTGAATTGGGTACCTCAGGCGACGGTCACGGGTTCCTTGGTTCCGCCCAGTGGTGCGGTCGGTTCTCGCCTTCAGTGGCCGTACTGTCGCATGGGTGCGTGACGGTGTCGTGACGAAGAGACGCCAAAAACACCGCCAGTTCGCGTGCAGATGCCGATCAAACCACGCCGAAGCGCGCTTCCAGGTGCGCCAGCAGCGTGCGCAGGGTCTGCGCCTCGCCGCCCACCGGCCGGCCGGGTCGGCCTTCGCTGTTCCAGGCGAAGAGGTCGATGTGCAGCCAGTCGATGCTCTCGGGCACGAAGTCGTCGAGAAACAGCGCCGCCGTCACTGCGCCCGCCATCGGGCCCTTGCCGGTGTTCACGATGTCGGCGATGTCGCTCTCGATGCCGCCGTGATAGTCGCGCCACAGCGGCATGTGCCACAGCGGGTCGTGCAGGGCCAGCCCGCTGTCCACCAGTTCACGCGCCAGCTCCGTGCGCCGCGTGAAAAGCGCCGGCAGCTGCGGGCCCAGGGCGACACGTGCCGCGCCGGTGAGTGTGGCCAGGTCGATCATCAGCGCCGGCTTGCCCTCGGCGCCATAGGCCAGCGCATCGCACAGCACGACACGGCCTTCGGCATCGGTGTTGCCGATCTCGATGTGCAGGCCCTGGCGCGTCTTGAAGACGTCACCAGGACGGTAGGCGTTCCCGGCAATGGCGTTCTCCACCGCTGGGATCAGCAACTGCAGCTGCACCGGCAGCTTCAGCGCCATCACCAGCTGCGCCAGGCCCAGTGCGTTGGCGGCACCGCCCATGTCCTTCTTCATCTGGCGCATGCCTTCGGCGCCCTTGATGTCGAGGCCGCCGGTGTCGAAGCACACGCCCTTGCCCACGATGCACAGCTTCGGGTGCCTGGCCGAACCCCAGTTCAGCTCGATGAGGCGCGGCGCGCGGTCTTCAGCCGCCGCACGGCCCACGGCGTGGATGGCCGGGAAGTTGGCCGCCAGCAGCTTGTCGCCCACCAGCTGCTTGAACTTCGCGCCGTGCTGCTTGGCCACCAGCCGCACGGCCTCGGCCAGGTGGGCCGGGCCCATGTCTTCGGCCGGCGTGTTGACGAGGTCGCGCGTGCTGCTGGCCGCTGCCGCGACGATCAACGCACGCTGCGTGGCCTCGGTGGACGGCAACGTCAGCTGCGCCGGCTCACGCTTGGCGGCCTTGTAGGTGTCGAAGGTGTAGCTTCCCATCTCCCAGGAAAACGCGGCGGCCGCAGCGTCCATCGTCAGGCCGGCATCACCCAGGTGGTAGTGCCCGGCCGGCAGCGCTTTCGGCAAGGCGGCCAGCGCCCAGGGGTGACTGGCACTGCGCACACCGGCCCACACGGCCTGCAGCGTGCCATCGGCGCCGGGCAACAGGGCATGGGTGTCGGGTGCACCGCTGAAGCCCACCGTCTGCAGCCAGCGGCGGTCGGCGGCGTCCAGCGGCTCCATCAGCGAAGTGAACTTTGCGCGGTCGACCACATGCACGGGCACGCTGCCCTTCACGAGCTTGGCAGCGGGTTTGGCGAGATGAACGGTCATGGACTACTTTTGATGGCGTGGAAGGCAGGCATTGTCTCGCGATGGGCTCGTTGCCATCTGGCGCCCGCCGTCGTCCATTCGCACCCGCCGGCGGCGCTCTGTCGCAGCGCACTGGCCCTGCGGCGGGCACATGCTCAGCATCCGTTCATTCCCAGCCACACCCCAACGAGAGGCCCCGACATGAACCCCTTCAGCACCATCACCCGCCCCGTGAAAAACCTCACGGACGCCATCGCGATGCCTTTCCGCGCGGCGTTCGTCATCGGCCTCACGGGCTTCATCAACTACGCCACCTTCAGCGGCGTTTGGTGGTTCAAGTGGGTGGCCTTCGGCATGGGCATTGCCGTGCTGGTGGCCTGGGCACGCGCTGCCAAAACGCTGCTGCTGCTGACCGTGGTGGGCTTCGTCGGCTGGAAGATCTACCAGCGCTACGGTGCGCAAGCGCGCCAGCGCTTCGACGACTGGGTGGCCAGCACCCAGCCGCAGGCGGCGCAGGTGCTGCAGGCGTTGCGCGCGCCTGCTACCCCGGCCGCTGGGCCCGCACGCTGAGCTTCAGCCTGAACTTCGGCCTGAACTTCGGCCTGAACTTCAGGCAGCAGCCACCGGCTCGGCTGCCGAGCGTTCGACATGCCAATCCACCAGGCGGCGCATGTTGCCCATCGAGACCCAGTGCAAATGCACGAGGCCGAGCACGCCGGTGCGGTGCAATTCGCCAATCACCGCATCGGGCAGGTCGGTCATCTTCTTGTCGTCCACCGTCAAGAAGCCGTCCACCGTGTGCTGACGGCCGTCGGGCATGGTGGCGTCGAAGCGCATCTCTGTCAGCACGCCCAGCTCCAGCAGCTTTTTGCCCACCAGGCGGGTACGCTGGATTTCGGCTTCCAGCTGTTCCAGGTAAGGCGTCATTTCTTTCAGCAACTGCGCCTGTTCGCCGTTGTCAGTGAACAGCGGCTGGCCTTCGGTGCCTAAAGCGCCGGTCCAGGCCATGTCGACGCAGATGGCGAACCGGTCAGCATCGATGCGTGCGATGCAGAACGGGTAGGCGCGCAGCACGGCGGGCATGTACTGGGCGCGCCAGCGTTCACCTGTGACGTAGAGGTTCTGGTTCTGCACCAGGCCGAACACGGCGATGGGGGCGATGGCATCGGTGCCGTCGTCTTCCTTGCCCGCCTTCACGAAAACGATGGGGAATTCGCGGCACACGTCGCCGAACTCGGCCGCGGCCACGAACATCGCGTTCAGCTTGTCGGCCACACGCCAGTCGGTCACCGGCATCTGCAGCTTCAGCTGGCGGTGGGTGACGCTGTCCAGCGCGGTGGGCTGGCGGTGCAGGTTGGGATTGATCAAGTTTCTTCTCCGGGGGTTTCGATGCGGCTCACCAGCACCTTGTCAACTCGTTTGCCGTCGAGGTCCACGACCTCGAAGCGCCAGCCCTCCCACTCCACCGTGTCGGTGGTGCGAGGCAGGCGGCCGAGCAAGAGCATGATCATGCCAGCCAGCGTGTTGTAGCGGCCGCGGTCTTCCTCAGGGAGTTCCTTGAGGTCCAGGCGGTCCTTGAATTCGGGCACCGGGATCAGGCCGTCCAGCAGCCAACTGCCGTCTTCGCGCTGCACGGCCCAGGCATCTTCATCGCTGGGCGCGCCGAACTCGCCGGTAATGGCCTCCAGCAAATCGCGCTCGGTGATGACGCCCTGCACCGCGCCATATTCGTCGACGACAAAGACCAGGTCGGTGCGCGACACGCGAAAGTGCTCCAGCAGTTCCATCCCCGAGAGTGTTTCGGGCACGAACACGGGCGGCTCCATGTGCTGCGCAATGTCCAGCGGCTGGCCGCCGGCCAGCGGCTGCAGCAGCTTGGCCGCGTTCAGCACGCCCTGCACATCGTCCAGCGAACCACGACACACCGGAAACCGCGTGTGCCCGCTGGTCGCGATGGTGGCCAGCTGTGCTTCAGCCGGATCAGCGGCGTCGAGCCAGACGATTTCCGCGCGCGGAATCATCATCGAACCGATCTGGCGCTCGTCCAGGCGGAACACGTTGCGCACCATCTGGTGTTCTTGCGCCTCGATCACCCCTGATTCCACGCCCTCTTCCAGGCTGGCGGCGATCTCTTCTTCCGTCACGCTGCGGGTCGGCCCGCCGCTGATGCCCATCAAACGCAACACCGCATTCGTGCAGATGCTGAGCAGCGCCACCAGCGGTCGTGTGGCGGTGCTCAGAATGTTCATCGGCCTGGCCACCAGGCGCGCAATGGTTTCGGGGAACATCTGCCCCAGGCGCTTGGGCACGAGCTCGCCGAAGATGATGGTGAGAATGGTGATGATGATCACCACCAGCGCCGTGGCGCCGAGGCTGGCGGTGCCTGTAGCGACGTTGAAGTCCTCGACCAGCCAGGCGGCCAGCGGCGCGGCAAAGGCTGCCTCGCCGACGATGCCGTTGAGAATGCCGATGGAGGTGATGCCAATCTGCACCGTCGACAGGAACTTGGTCGGGTTCTCGTGCAGGTCGATCGCGGCCTGTGCGCCGGGCTGGGAGCTTTCCACCATCACTTGCAGACGCGCCTTGCGCGCCGCTGTGAGGGCCATCTCGGACATGGCGAAAACGCCGTTGAGCAGGATCAGAAAAACAAGGAGGGTAAGGTCCATGCGCGCCGCAGCATTTGCTGCGGTGGCCGTTGCGTCGGGTACGAGCGTAGCAGAATCACCCCATGCTTCATCTCATCGGCGACGTGCAGGGCTGTGCACCGGCCCTGAACCGGCTGCTGGCCAAGATCGGCTTTTCGCCCTCACGCGACCGCCTGGTGATGCTCGGTGACCTGGTCAACCGCGGCCCCGATTCGCTCGGCGTGCTGAAACTGCTGGCCGGCTTCGAAGGCGCGGCAACCTGCCTGCTGGGCAACCATGACCTGCATCTGCTGGCCGTGGCCCATGGCGCGCGCAACCTGCGCAAAGGCGACACCTTCCAGGACGTGCTGAATGCGCCCGAGCGCGACGCCTGGTTGCAGTGGCTGCGCCAACAGCCGCTGGCACATCTGGAAGGCGGCTGGCTGTGTGTGCACGCCGGCCTGGTGCCGCAGTGGACTGCCTCACAGACCCTGGCCCTGGCCGCCGAGGTGCAGACCTTGCTGCGCGGCCCCGACCTGCCCGCGTTCCTGCAGGTGATGTACAGGGACGAGCCACGCCGCTGGCGCAGTGAACTGGCCAGCGACGAACGAATGCGGTTCGTCATCAACACACTCACACGCATCCGCTTCTGCAGCGCCGACGGCACGCTCGATTTCAAGACCAAGGAAGGCGCCGGTGCCGCACCCGAGGGCCTGCTGCCTTGGTTCGACGTCCCCGGCCGGCGCAGCACCGGCCAGCCCATCGCCTTCGGTCACTGGAGCACGCTGGGCCTCGTGAACCGGCCCGAGCTGTTGGCCATCGACACCGGCTGTGTCTGGGGCGGCGCGCTCACCGCCGTGCGTGTGGACGGCGGCCGCCGCGAGGTGATGCAGGTCGAATGCGAAGCCGCGCAACAGCCAGACGCCTAGAATCTGCGCGGAAGCTGGAGGCGTGCCAGAGTGGCTTAATGGATCAGTCTTGAAAACTGACGACGGTGCAAGCCGTCCGTGAGTTCGAATCTCACCGCCTCCGCCAGCATCCCCTTTGGACAGGCCCCCTGATGGGAATCACGGGGCCTGTTTTCATAGGCAAATTGGCGCCAATGCAGTCCCGCCCACTCCCACCAAGTCCCGCTGAATCTCTCGATTTTTAAGGGGTACTTAACGGGCAGGACGCAGAGCGCCGCCTACTCAAGACCTTCAGGACAGCTGCGGAGGAATACATCCATCAGCACGAAAAGTCCTGTAAGAACGCCAGGCATGCAGGCCAGTGGACGGCAACGCTCCAGACCACGTGTACCCGTTGATGGGCGGGATGATCCCGCGCGACATCACATCGGCGCACGTCATTCAAATCCTGGAACCTATCTGGCCTACCAAAACTGAGACGGCCTCGCGGGTGCGGTTCCGCATTGAGCTGGTGCTCGACTACGCTGGCGCAAAAGGATTGCGGCAAGGCCCCAACCCGGCTCGCTGGCGTGGCAACCTGGATGCCGCGTTATCCAAAGCCTCTAAGGTCGCCAAATTAGCGCACCACGCCGCCGTGCCGGTATCGAGCGCCAATGCCTTTTTTTCCAGGCTGCGATCGCAGCCGGGCATGGGCGCCAGGGCCGTGGAGTTTGTCGTCCTGACTGCTGCGCGGTCTGGCGAAGTGCGTGGCGTGGCTTGGGCGGAAATCAACCTCGACGCAGAGGTCTGGACCATACCCGCGCAGCGGATGAAGGCCGGGCGCGAGCACCGGGTTGCGCTCAGTACCCAAGCCATGGAACTGCTCAAACATTTGGGGCCTGGTGTGCCAGAAGCGCTTGTCTTCGCTGGTCGGCGCGGCCCGCTGTCGGACATGAGCCTGACGGCCGTGATGCGAAGGATGAAAGACAACGCCACTGTCCACGGCTTTAGAAACACTTTCCGCGACTGGGTGTCAGATCACACGGACTATCCGCACGATGCGGCGGAAATAGCTTTAGCTCATGCGGTCGGCGACAAAGTGGAGGCCGCAGCCCATCACCAGCATCGCCAAGGCGACCCGACCCCAACGCCAGGCGGTGAACCTCCAACAGCGGTGATTCTCGGACCCGCTCAGGTGAACTGCAAGTGTCAGATCTTGAACCACTCGGATAACTGCTCGACATAGTCCTTTGGCAACAGGTGCCCTGATTCGAAGCGCAGGTGCTTCTTGTATTGGCTGGGTATGGCATCGAAGAGGGCCTGGTTTTGCTTCGGGCTGGCCTCGTCATCTTCGTCACCCGTCAGCAGCCATACGCGCTTGCCTTGCAGCCCTGCAACCAGATTGATGGGAGCCACGGCCGCGACGTTGTCGCCCAGATGAGGTGGCACCATGGCCGCGACGGCATGCACGCGGGCGTCCAGCCCGGCCAGCAGCAGCGCGCCCTGTGCGCCCATGCTGTAGCCGGCCGCCTTGATGCGCTTGGCGTCCAGATGGGGTTGCGTGACCAACCAGTCGAGCAGCACGCGGTGATCGCGCACCGTGTCAATGATCATCTGTTCATAGGCTTGACGCTTTCCGAACCAATGCATGTCACGCATGGCAATGCGCATCGGATGCGGCTGACCCAGATTCCTGCGCTGGCCATGCGCACGCGCATCGATGGCCACCACGGCGTAACCCTGCTGCAGCGCCATCAGCGTGATCCGGTGCGTCTGCTCCATGGTGTGTCTTCCGTTGAACTCCGCTTGCCACCAGCGCATGTGGGTGCTGCCCATGGCGTGCAAGCCGATCAGCACCGGAAAGGGTCGGGTCGCCTGTGCCGGGTCGCTGGGATAGATGATGCGGCCGTTAAGCAGCGCGCCATCAAAGCTTTGCAGACGTATGTCGACCGAATGGGCGCGACCCGGGGTGAGTTCCTCTTTGTAGGCATAGCGCGCCTGCAACTCGGCGGCAGTAAAGCTGTAGGGTTTGAGCCAGACGAAGTGCCAGATGGCGGCGGCGGTGGTCGCCAAGCCCATGAGGATTCCGATTGCTGTGTAAGCTCGTCTGTGTTGCATCATCGCTCCGATGGTTGTTGAGAAGGTAGGGACCGGCTCTGGTGGCAGCGCACCTGAACCTGTCTGCGACGCAACGCTAACGATGGCGGTGTGAATTGCGCGTGAAGCCGTGAAGCCGACGCAAGGCCGACCCACAGACTGGCAGCGCTGATTTGCAGCGTGACGACGGCAGATGAACGCAGCTGGGTGCCACCGTCCACGCCGCCTCGAACCGCCAGATGCTGATGGCCTTCAGCGCGAGCCAGTCAAGCGCCGGCAGAACTCGCGGGCAGGGCCAGCCAAGCCTTGGTGGCCCACAGCAACTGCACTCGGGTGCTGCCATCGGCCTGGCCAAGTGACAGCTGCAGGCCCTGGTGTTCGGCCAGACGGTGCACGATGGCCAGGCCGAGACCGAGGCCCGCGCTGGCTGCGCCCTTCTGAAAGGGTTGACCCAAGCGTTCGCTCAAGCCGGCTGGCAGTG
>JBBSCV010000111.1:0-10996 GCA_038249925.1 Burkholderiales bacterium | reverse complement strand
TCGCCCTGGCTGGCCAGCAGGCTGGGGCGCTTCATGTCGGGCAGCGCCGCAGCGTGCATCCAGGCCGTGAGATCACTGGTCCAGGGCAGCCCGCTCGGGTGGCGGCCGGTGAGCAACTGGCACAGCAGCACGCCGAGCGCCCACACGTCGGTGGCGGTGGACACGGACTCGCCGCGCACCTGCTCGGGCGCGGCCCAGGCTGGCGTGTAGGCGCGCTGGCCGGTGCGGGTGGCGAACGAGGCGGAAGCGCCAGACGGCGCAGCCCCGTCTTCGCCATCTTCCAGCAGCCGCGCAATGCCGAAGTCGAGCAGCTTGACCTGGCCCTGAGCGTCGACCAGCACGTTGCCGGGCTTGAGGTCGCGGTGCACCACCAGCTTCGCATGGGCGGCGGCGACGGCCAGCGCGACGTCGACGAACAGCCGCAGGCGGCCTTCAACGTCCAACCGGCGTTCGTCGCACCAGCGGTCGATGGCTTCGCCACGCACCAGTTCCAGCACCAGGTAGGGCTGACCGCCGTCGCCGTCGCCATCGCTGGCCACGCCCGCGTCGAGCAGGCGCGCGATGTGCGGGTGTTCCAGCCGCGCCAGGATGCGGCCTTCGCGTTCGAAGCGCTGGCTGGCCTGGGTGCCGTGCAGGCGCCCGTGCATCAGCTTGATGGCCGCCTGGCCTTCGTGGCGGCCGTCGCTGCGCCGCGCCAGCCACACGCTGGCCATGCCGCCTTCACCCAGCGGGCCTTCGATGGTCCAGGGGCCGATGCGGTGGCCAGCAGCTGGAACCGCGACAAGGGTAGCCCCGGCATGCGCCGAGCTGGCGAGAAAGTCGTCGCGGCCAGCGGCTTCCTGGCGTTCGAGCAGCCCCTGCAAAGCGGCAGCGTCTTCAGGCGCGTGCGCCTGCAGGGCAGCCAGCCAGGCCACGCGCTCGTGCGGCGGCAAGTCCAGCGCCGCGTCCAAAAGCGGGCTCAGGCGCGCCCAGGTGGCGGCGTCAGGGGTGTCGAACCGGGCGTTCATCGAGGCGTCGTCGGCGTGGGCAGCGCAAGCCGCAGGGTGCAGCCGGATCATGCGCCGCCGCTTGCGGGTTGTGGGTCACTCCACAGGGATCGAAATGCAGGCCTCGAACACGACAGACACCTTGCATGTCGTGTTCCGGTGGGCCCCTGCGATTCACCTGACAGGCCCGCATCTCGCGGCGCCGCCGCGAGAGGCAACTCACCATGACCTACGCCCTGACCGCACTGCTCTTCACATCACTGGCGCTGGCCGCTGCCGCTGCCGCCACGCTGTCGCAGGTCGACAACGGACTGCGCGGGCTGCAAATCCCGCTGACGAGCGACTTCTAACCCTGCAGCAGCCCGAGCAGCAGCGCGCGGGCCTTGTCCCAGTCGCGCTGCGCGGTGCGTTCCGAGCCGCCGCGAAGCGCGGCAATCTCGGCGAAGGTCAGCCCGGCGAAGAACTTCAAGTCCACCAGCTCTGCCAGGCGCGCGTCGATGGCTGCCAGCCGCTCCACGGCCTGGCCGATGTGTTCCAGATCTTCGGCGGCAGCGTCGGCGGGCGCCATCGCGTTGTCGGACACAAAGGTGTCCAGCGCCGTGATGTCCAGTCCACCGCCCCGCTTTAGCGCACCCCGCGCGCGGGCGTGGTCGATGGCGATGCCACGCATGGCGCGCGCCGCGTAGGCCATGAAGTGCGCGCGGTCGGCGAACTGCAGGTCGGGCCGGCCCGACATCTGCAGGTAGGCCTCGTGCAGCAGCGTGGTGGGCGAAATCTGTGCCGCCTGTCCGCCCTTGTACAACTCGCGCCGGGCCATGCGCCGCAATTCGGCGTAGAGCGTTTCGAAGCTCGGGGCGTCGGCGTCGGCGTCGGGGGCAGGCATGGACCATCGTACCCGCGTCGCGTCAGCGGGCGTCAGCGGGCGTCAGCGGGCAGCGGGCAGCGGGCGCCGCGCCAGTTCAACCCACCCGCCGCCGCACCGCTGCGCCCAGGGCCGCCGCGCCGAGCATCCACAGCGCCCAGGTGGCGGGCTCAGGCACCTCCACGGCGACGAAGGGGGTCTGCCCGACCAGCTGTCCGCTCAGCGTGTACTGCGCCGAGAACAGGAAGTCGACCGCGGTCGGGACCGTGAACTGGAAGTCGACCGGCACGGTCAGCCGCAGGGTGTCGCCGACCTGCGCCAGCGAGCCCGTGCCGACGCTGCCGTTGCCCAAGACCGTGTCTGGCAAGGCCGCCGTGAGGCCCAGGCCGACGGTGTAACTGCGTGCCACGAAACCGTTGTTCTGGACCGTCAGGTTCAGGCCCTGCCCGGCCAGTGAAGACTGCAGCGCCTGCAGCGCCAGGCCCGCGGCGAGGTAGTCGGGGATGCTGGCCTGCCTGGCCGTGGCGCCCAGCAGCAAGTCGGCGCTGCCCGTCAGGGCGAAGCCCAGCGTCGACGCGGCAAAGCTCTGCGGCGCGCCGTAGAGCGACAGCGGCAACTCGCCGCTCGTCGGCTGCAAGACCAGACCGCGCAGCGCCACCTTGGTGTCGAACGATGTCAACGTGCCCAGGTTCAGTGTCAGCGGCACGCCCAGCGGGGTCAGATCGATGGGCGGGATCACGACGTTTTGCGGTGCCGAGAACACGAGCCCGTAGTTCGCCGCAGCGTTGCCGCTGGCGCCGCCCAGGCCGGGGCCGATGGCGAGGTTGTTGCCCAGACTGCCCGTCGCGTGGCGGGCCAGCGCGCCGTTGCTGTCGACGAAGCGCAGGCTCTGCTGCGTCACGTCGGTGGCCAGCAGGCTCCCGTTGCCAGTGTCGTTGTACAGCGTGCTGGCGCTGCCGCTTCCGTTCAGCCCGCCCGGCGCCAGTTGCGGCGCTGCGGTCAGCACCGTGCCGGCGAAGCTGCCGCTGGCCTGCAGGTTCAAACGGCTCTGGTTCGAGGCGGCCGGATTGAACAGCGTGAAGCCGAGGTCGGTCGCAAAGGCTGCCGGGCTCAGGAGCAGGCCGGCCACAACGGTTGCAGCGCAGGCAGTTCGGGTCGGCGGGGTTCGTGTCAAGGTCGTCTCCTGAAGTTGGTGGGAAGCGTGTGCGAAAGCGTGTGCGAAAGCGTCGATGGAACCGCTGCGACCCACAGGCTGTCAATCGGGATATCGCCGAGCCCTGGGTACTGGCTCGCCGGCGCTCGCGGTGTGATCGATTCCCCGCGCCGGGTGACAGCCTGTCCGACACTGGCCATACGCAGGCCGTGCCCGGCACCAATGCATCCATCGCCCGGGCGCTGCTCGCGCCGCTGCTGCAATTGCGCCTAAACAAGCGACCGAACAGCGCCAGGTCGCCAGGGTTCGCGCTTGGCCATCACCGACTCGAACAACGGTTGCGCCGTCAAGGCAACCAACCAGGCCTGCAGGCCTTTTAGCGGCGCGCGGCTGAACCAGTCGGCGTCGCAGGCAGCGAACTGGCGCACGAAGGGCAAGAGCGCGATGTCGGCCACCGAGGGCGTCTCACGCAACAGAAAGCGGTGCTGCGCGAGCTGCGCTTCCATCGGCGCGAGCATCAACGCCACAGCTTCTTCGCGCCAGGCCTGCAGAGAACCGTCGGCCTGCCCGGTGGCGTATTTGTAGCCGTCCAGGGCGCGTTTGAATGGGCCGTCGTTGCGATGGGTCCAGAACTGCACCGCCTTGTCCTCTTCGACCCGCATCCAGCCTTGCGGGTCGTGCCGGGCCAGCGCCCAGCGCATGATGTCCAGGCTCTCGTCGAGCACTGCGCCAGCCGGCAGCAGCAGCACGGGCACCGTGGCTTTGGCTGATGCGGCCAGCAGTTCGGCCGGTTTTTGGCTGAGCATCACTTCGCGGTGAACCACGGCCACGCCCGACACCTTGATGGCCAGCCGAGCGCGAATGGCATAGGGGCAGCGCCGAAAGGAATACAGCACGGGCATGCCGTGATCAGCGGGAATTTCGGGATCTGCGGGCATCGCGAGCCTTGCGGGCAGCCACCTGGCCGCATGTGCAATCCAGCCTGGACTAAGAAATCAGTGCGCGCTTTCCAGCCGGTGTGATGGCCGAGACCAGCGCGTCTTCCTGCTTCCCGTAAGTGCCCTTGCCGTTGCGCAGCACGGGCAGGGACACCTTCACGTAGCCGGAAGCCATCAGGGCTTTGGCGGCGGTGAAATCGTCTGCGGTGAGCAGCCTGAAGGGAAGCTTCGAGACCGATATGCGGCGGAGAAGATCAAGTTCTTTCAAAGACGGCTCCGGAAGGCCACACTGGAGTGGCCAGTTGATGGCAACCTGCAGCTTACGCCAGGCTTGACCTTGGACAAACCCGACAGGTTCTGGTGCGCGCCCAATGGGACATCCACCTCAGGAGAGAACTGCATGCGACTGTTCACTGAACTCATGACCACCGACGTCGGCTTGATGAGCGCGGCCGGCATCCTCTTCATGCTGGGAATGGGCGTGTTTTTCCTGCGCTACTTCTTCAAGCACATGCGTGAAGACGAGGCGCGCGCCGCGCAGCGCAAAACCTGAAACCCCCGACAGCCGAGTCGAGTTGTGTTTCGCGAATCTCCACAGGGCATCGGCTTGCAGGGTTCATGCAGATGAAGAGGCTGAAACCGCAGCAATCGATGGCCGACACCGCATCGGCCGATGTCGCCGCGGCTGCGGCCGAAAACACATGACACGGCTGCCGACCCCGGCCTCCAGCGGCGAAAGCCGGCTCGCCCGGACAAGACTCTTCGGCGTCGCACTCGTGTTCCTGTGGTTCTTCGTCGGCGGCATCGCGCACTTCGCAGCCACCGAGATAGAAATGCGCATGGTGCCTCCCGTTTTCCCCTGGCCGCGCGAAGTCGTGCTGCTGAGCGGCGTGCTGGAACTGCTGGGCGCTTTCGCGCTGCTGTGGCGGCCGACCCGGCGCGCCGCCGGCATCGGCCTCTTCTTGCTGACGATTGCCGTGACGCCGGCGCACTTCTACATGCTGCAGCGCCCGGAACTCTTCCCGGCCATCCCGCTGTGGGCCCTGTGGCTGCGGCTGCCGGTGCAGGCGGGGCTGCTGTGGCTGATCTACTGGAGCACCATTTCGAAGCGCCAGCAGATCGGGGGTTAGCTCGCCGATAGCGTTCAGCACGTGCGTTTCGCGGAACATGGCACAGACGACCTGCGAAGCCCTGCCGGGGATGAAAAACGGGCATCACAGGCAGCAATAGACTGGAGGCCTTGCCGGTGCTGAAGCACTGCGAAGTAAGCGCGCGCTCGGACGGCGACTGTTCGGCGCCTTGCACGCCGCCCGCCAGCTGGGGCGCGTGCAAATCCGCCTGCGCCACTGGCAGTCCGCGGCCGCGGCCTCGCGGCGCGCGGTGCAGCTGGGCTGGCAAAGGCGCTGTGCGCATGGCTTGGCCAACGCCTTGATCAACCTGCCCGAGGCCATGCCGATGGCGGGCCAGCCCGTCGCTGCGGCGCACCTGCTCGCGGCAGCGACAGCCCACTGAGCGCGTTTGTATGGCGCGATGAACCGCATCGAGGCACGCCGAGGCCAGGCGCACGCGCCGTTTGTTGCGCCTGCACCACGGTGCGGTCGGCGCCGCAGCCTTGAGCACCGAAGGCCAGGGCCTGGACCTGCCGTCGGCGGTGGCTCTGGCGCTGAATGTCAGTGAGGGCTGAGACACCGCCACTGTGCCAGAGTGTCCATCGCAAGCTTCCGGTCGTCCCGTGCAGCTCCTTGAGGCCCGCCTTTGGAAAACCGGGTTCACCGCTACCATCAGGCTCCGTTCCAGGCCGAGTTGCGCATGAAGACCTTGAGCATCATGTATGTCGAAGACAACAAGGACTTGCGCGACACCTTGAGCGAATTGCTGATGGGTCCGGGTCGTGCTGTTGCCGCCTTCGCCACAGGCGAAGCGGCTGTGGCGGCTTGGGAGACAGGCGCGCCCGACCTGTTATTGACCGACATCAGCCTGCCCGGCATGTCTGGGACAGATCTGGCGCGCATCGTCTTGGCAAAGAACCCTGCGCAATGGGTGGCGTTGTGCTCGGGCTACGAGTACGGCAATCACGTCGCCACGCTCGGCGCCAACGTGCGCGCGCTGCCCAAGCCCTTCGAGCTCGAGCAACTCGAGGCGCTGATAGACGAGGTCAACGCCGCCTTGAGCCCGCCATGAAGCCGCCATGTTCCCGGCGGCGCCGCAATCGTCTGGACGCTGCTTGAGCAGGCCCGGCAACCGACCATGAACCTCAGCGAATTCATCAGCGACAACCTCGATGCGATCGTCGGCGAGTGGGAGGTCTTCGCCAAGACCCTTCTGCCGGTAGCCGGAACCATGTCCGACCTGGCGCTGCGCGATCACTGCCGCGAAATTCTCCTGGCCGCGGTGGCCGACATGCAGACGCGCGAGACAGACAGCCAGCGCGCCGCCAAGTCGCAAGGCAACGCGCCGCAAGAGGCAGGCGCGGAAACGGCCGCCACGGCGCACGGCGCGCTGCGGCATCTGTCGGGCTTCGACCTCGTGCAGCTCGTGGCCGAGTTTCGTGCCTTGCGAGCCAGCGTTCTGGCGCTGTGGAGTCGCCGCAAGCCGGCCGGGGTGGCAGCCGCGGGCGCACCCGAACTCTCGACAGGAGCCTCGGAGATCGAACAGATCACGCGGTTCAACGAGGCCATCGATCAAGCCCTTGCGGAGTCGGTCGACAGCTATTCGGCGGCCGTGACGACGTCACGCGACATGTTCCTCGCCGTGCTCGGACACGACCTGCGCGGCCCGCTGCAGGCCATCAGCATGACAGGCCGGCTGCTTCTGAAGCCGGAGATGCCGGAGGCAGCACGTCAGCAGGCGGCGCTGCGCATCCAGCGCAATTCGACGACGATGGGTTTGCTGATCAGCGATTTGCTCGAGTTCATGCGCACCCGGCTCGGTTCCGGCATCCCCCTTGCGCGAACGGCTTGCGACCTCGGGCCGGTGTGTACAACGGCCCTGGAGACGATTCGTGCCGGGAACCCTGACCAAGGCTTCGAGGAGCAGATCTCGGGAGATCTGGTCATCTCTGCAGATGGGCCGCGGTTGCACCAAGCGTTGCTGAACCTGCTCAGCAACGCCGTTCAGCACGGCGACCCGGGCAGGACGATTTCCTTGACCGCCAAGGGTGGCGACGATGGCATCGAAATACGCGTGACGAACTTCGGCGCTCCCATCGCGGAATCTGCCCTGCAGACGATCTTCGAACCGCTGGTGCGCGCAACAAGCCCGGGGGCAGACCTGCACCAGCAGTCGAAGACGAGTTTGGGACTCGGTCTCTTCATCGTTCGCGAGATCGTGGTCGGCCATGGCGGCTCGGTCACCGTGCAATCGTCGGAGGACGCGGGAACGAGTTTCACGATTCGTCTTCCGCGAACGCACAGGGGTTCGGCATCCCCATAACGCACGCCCGGCCCGTGTGCCGGGCAGGGGCAGAAGGCAACCGGAATGCCGCCGCAGACACCCTGCATCAAAGAGTCTTGACGTACTCGACGACGGCATCCTTCTCGGCGCTTGTCAGCGTCGGAACGACGCGGCCGGAATAGACATCGAGCACATCGCGCAGCGTGCGTCCTTTCACGGGCGCAGTGTGGTTTTCTCCATGCGCCACAAGAGGAACGACTGCATGTCGACTGCCAGCGCCTGGCGCTGTGTCAACGTGCTGCCCACACCATGGCCGGCCATGGCATCCAGCCGCAGCAAGGCCGGCCGGCCGTCGGGGTTGGCAGCCTGCAGCCGGGCGGCGGTCTTGGCGCTGTGCCACACGTCCACCCGCGGGTCATTCAGCCCATGCACCAGCAGCACGGCGGGGTAGTCGACACCGTCGCGGATCTGGTGGTAGGTGCTCATGGCCAGCAGGGCCTTGAACTCGGCCGGGTCCTTGACGCTGCCGAACTCGGCAGTGTTGGTGGCGCCATTGGCGCTTTCCTCGAAGCGCACCGCATCCAGAAGGCCGACGTTGAAGATCGCCGCGGCGAAGAGCTCGGGCGCCTCGGTGACGGCGCGGCCGACGAACACGCCGCCAGCGCTGGTGCCCGTGATGCCCATGGTCTTCGCCGAACCATAGCCCTTGTCGATCAGCCAGCGCGCCGCAGCGATGCCGTCCTTCCAGGTGTTGGATTTGGTGGTCTTGTAGCCGGCGAGATGCCAGTCTTCGCCATTGACGCCACTGCCGCGCGGGTTGACGAAGGCCAGAACGCCGCCGCCTTCGATCCAGACCATGTTGTGGCTCGAGAAGAAGGCCGATGTGCTGTATCCGTAGCCACCGTAGCCGTCCACCAGCACCGGGTTGCTGCCGTCCAGCACCAGCCCCTTGCGGTGCAGCACCGTCATCGGCACGCGCACGCCGTCGTGGCTCGGAAATTCGACATCGGTGACCACCAGGTCGGGCAGGCCGGGCGGCACGGCGCGAACGCCCAGCGCCACGGGCTCGGCGCTGTCGCCGTCCAGGCGGTACCACTGCAGCGGTTCGGTCCAGCGCGAGAAGGCGAACAGCAGATCGGCGCGGTCGTGGGCCGGGGCGTTGGCCAGACCGGCGGCTCCTGGGCCTGGCATGACCAGGTCTTTGCCGCTCGTGTCGCCATCGGCATGACGGCGCAGCACGATGGAGGTGCCTCGGCGTACCTCGGTCAGCAATCCACCGGGCACGGCTCGGAAACCCTCGATCACGCCGTCTTTCGGCTCGGCGGCCAGCAGTCGCGCACGCGCCAGGTCGGGCTTGGCCAGGTCGACGGCGATGATCTTGCGGCGCGGCGCGCCAGCGCGCGTCAGCACGATGAGTTCGTCGCCGCGCAGTGCCACGTCGGTGACCTGATCGCTGGCACTGGCGAAGCGCTGCCAGACGATCTTCGGCTTGCCCAGGTCGGCCAGTGGGGCGACGAAGAGCTTGCCCTCGGGCACCGTGGTGTCCGTGGTGCGTGCCACGACCCAGCGGCTGCCGGGCACGGTGATGAGTTCGGCCACGTCCAGCCGGTCCAGGCCCAGTTGGGGGGTGACCTTCGCACCAAACACCGCGCGCGGCGCGGCGCCCAGGCGCATCCACAGACTTCGGCTGTCCTTGTAGGTGTCGGTCACGGGGGCGCCGGGCTTGAGCGCCGCTGTTTGTACGAAGGTCAGCGATCGGCTGTCGGGCAGCCAGTGCAGCGGTGTCTCGTAGACGCGCGGCACGGGCTTGCCCACGGGCCGGCCGCTGTCCACTGCCACCACGTACAGCGTGGCGTTCTCCGAGCCGCCGGCAGAGACGCCGTAAGCCAGATGACGGCCATCCCACGAAGGCGAGAAGTAATTGATGGCATGCGGCACGCCCGTCTTCTTTTCCAGCAGCGCGGGGTCGACCACCGTCTTCTCTGCACCGTCCAGCCCCTCGCGCACGACCAGGCGGAAGAGGGCTTCGCCACGCGCGCGCTTGAGGTAGTAGAGGCGCTTACCCACCTGCTCGAGGCCTTGCACGGCATCGCCCTGCGCCTGGGTCAGCGCAGCCAGCCGCGTGGCGATGAGATCCCGGCCCTCGATACGGTCGAGCACGCCGCGCGCCGCAGCGCCCTGGGCCTGGATCCAGGCCTGAGTCGCCGGGCGGCGCGTGTCCTCCATCCAGCGATAGGGGTCGGGCACGCTGATGCCGTGCAACACGCTCGGCACGTCGCGGACGTCGGCCATCGGCGCAACAGCCCTTGCCGGCTGGGCGCTGCACGGTGCGGCAAGCGCAAGCATGGCCGCGCTGGCAGCCAGAATCGAGGGGCGGTTCAGCATGTCGTGTGTCCTTGCAAGCCGCGACTCTAGGGTCGCGCCGCACACCTGTGTGGTGCGGTGGTAGGGGGCACGCCCTGGACCGCGTTGCAGCAGCTGGTGCAGGTGACGGTGCAGGCGCTGGCGCGGATCACTTCCCGGCCCGGCCTGCGCACCATCAGGGTCGACCGCTGCGGGGCCCTGCCGCCATTGCCGCAGGCACGGATGCAGCGCCACGCGTCCCGTCGACAGCGGCAGCCGTCAGCCAGCGCTGCTTGCGCGCTTCGACCACTGCGAATCGCGTGGCGTAAAGGCGCGTGTCGAAACGCGCCATCAGCAACGCCATTTGCGCCGACGGCAGGTGGCCTTCATCGGCCAATGTCGACAGCGCGTCGAAGGCAGCGCCCCAGTGGCAGCGCTCGTGTTCGTGCAACGCCTCTTCGAAGCGCGTGTCCTGTGCCGCTTGGTCGTCCGCAAAAGCGGCCGCTGGCGCCAGCATCACGAAAGCGCCAGCCAGCAACGCCCTCAACAGAAACCTCGGAGGGTTCCACCGACATTGCACCTCGGACCTTGGGCATGAATTCATGACAGTCTCCCGAAGAATTGCGTCGAAATGACTCTAGTCAGGTTGCGGCTGCAAGGCGTCTGCAATTGGATGGACGCCGCATCGCCCAAAAGGCATAGGCCGCCCCGACAAATGAAAACCGCAATTCGCAGCGGCTCGCAAGAGTGATGACTGGGCCACGCGGCAATCCCGCGAGAGAAGATTCGTTTTCCGCAGGCCAGACGACGCAATGGCGGGCCGCTGAAAGACCCCTGAATGAGCCCTGAAGACTTCTGAAACCGACCTGCCTGGCGTGGCGGTGCGGGGCTTCAGCGGCCGCTGCCCCGCAAGTCGCCCTCACTCGTGGTCACCCACCGTCGCCCGTCTTCACTCTTCCACGGCAACCTTCGCCGACCCGTCGGCTTGCACCGCCAGGCTCAGACCGACTTCGGCATCGCGGTCGCCTTCGAAGGGCGGAATGCGCACTTTGGAGAGTTTGTCGAGGACGCACTCGCCGAACGGTGGTGCTTTCAGCGCGCAAGAGCCCGAGGCGAAGTACACGTTGCGCGCCACGCCGCTCGGGCCGAACTGGAAGACCAGCGGGCAAGCAGCGACAGAGGCGTCAGCGGCCTTGCAGGCAGCCGCTGCTTTCGCGGTCGCGGCCACGGTGATTTCGTGCGCCCGCGTGCGCGAGAACGCCTCCACGGGCGTCGGTACTTGCAGCGCATACCAGGCCGCCGCGGCGGCGAGCGAAAAAGC
>JBBSCV010000110.1:0-11009 GCA_038249925.1 Burkholderiales bacterium | reverse complement strand
GATGAAGCGGCGGATGATGGCGGTGGTGAGCGGGCCGTCTTCACGCCGCGCCACCGCGCCGGCGAACTGCGTCAGCAGCTGCTTGGGCAGCAGATGCTGCGCTGCGACCGCCAAGCGCTCAGCCAGCGGCCTGTCATCTCTTTCATCAGCAGCGGCGCTCACCGCAGCGGCGCAAGTTCGCGCAGCGCCCTCACGGCGCCAGCGCCGATGCTGGCGCCAAAACGCTTGGCCAGACGCTCGGCCACGTTTTCCTGCGGCGTGTAGTCGATCACCGTTTCGGCTTTCACGACCTCGCGCGCGACGAAATCGAGGTTGCCCAGGCCATCGGCCAGGCCCAGTTTCACGGCTTCCTCGCCGTTCCAGAAAAGCCCCGAGAACGTCTCTGGGGTTTCCTTCAGCCGCTGGCCGCGGCCTTCTCTGACAACGGTGATGAACTGCTGGTGAATCTGGTCGAGCATGGCCTGCGCGATCGCGGTTTGTTGGGGGTCTGCAGGGCTGAAGGGGTCGAGCATGCCCTTGTTCTGGCCGGCGGTGAGCAGCCGGCGTTCGACACCCAGCTTCTCCATCGTGCCGGTGAAACCGAAGCCGTCCATCAGCACGCCGATGCTGCCCACGATGCTGGCCTTGTCGACGTAGATCTCGTCGGCCGCTGCAGCGATGTAGTAGGCGCCCGAAGCACAGACCTCTTCCACCACCACATAGACCTTCTTGCCGTGTTTGGCCTTCAGGCGGCGGATCTCGTCGTTGATGATGCCGCTCTGCACCGGGCTGCCCCCGGGCGAGTTGATACGCAGCACGATGGCCTGCGCGCCTGGGTCCTCGAAAGCGCTCTTCAACGCGCCCACCAGCAGCTCGGCGCTGGCTTCGGAGTCGGCGGCGATCTCGCCGCGCACCTCCACCAGCGCGGTGTGCGGCAGGCTGTGGGTTTGCGTACCGGCAGGGTGGAAGAAGCTGAACCACAGCACCGTGGCCACCAGGCCCAACCAGGCAAGGCGGAAAAACACACGCCAGCGGCGGTCGGTCTTCTGCTGGCGCAGCATTTCCAGCGCCAGTCGCTCCAGGCTGCTTTCCAGCGCCGGGCGTGCTGCGCCAAGCGCCGGCGCAGGCTGGGCGGCAGCGGGGGTCGGAGGCGCGAAAGGGGGGTCCACCGGCCCGCCGGGCGGGGTGGTTTCAGGGCTGTTCATGGGGGGCTTTCAAGGGGCCGGTGGCGCCGAAACTTCAGCAGCATGCACAGGCCCGGTGTCGAGGGAAGGATACCAATCAGGCGCCTAGCAGGCGCATGCCAGGCGCCGGGGCGCTTTCGCCGGCGCTGCCAGGTTCATGCGTTTTCCATCAACCAGGCGTGCAGCTCTTGCGTGCTGTGCGCGACGAAGAGCGGGCCGTGCTCGGCGAAAGCCTCGGGTTCGTGCGCGCCGTAGCTCACCGCCACGCGCGGCGTGCCTGCGTTGGCGGCCAGCAGCAGGTCGTGCGTGGTGTCACCAATCATCAGCGTGCGCTCGGGCGCCACGCCCAGCTCAGCCATCAGTTCCTGCAACATCAGCGGGTGCGGCTTGCTGGCGGTTTCATCGGCCGTGCGCGTGGCGTCGAAGAGGCCGTGCAGCTGCGCGTGCTGCAGCGCGTCGTCCAGACCGCGGCGGTTCTTGCCGGTGGCCACGGCCAGCAGGTGCTGGCGATCCTTCAGTGCATGCAGCATCGGCACCGTGCCGGGAAACAGCACCAGTGCGTCGCGGCTGGCCATGTAGTGATGGCGGTAGCGCTGGCCGAGCTCGGGGTAGCGCTCGGGCGCCAGGCCAGGCACCGCATGCCGCAAGGCGTCGTGCAGGCCCAGGCCGATGACATAGGCCGCGGCCGCGTCGGTAGGCACGGCTGCGCCGATGTCGCGGCAGGCGTCCTGGATGCAGCGCACGATGAGCATGGTGCTGTCGAAGAGCGTGCCGTCCCAGTCGAAGGCGATGAGGTCGTAGCGTCGGGTTCTGTGGCTCGTGGGGCTCATGGGATGTTCAGCGTGGAACGTTCAGCAGTCGGGTGCAGTCGGCAGGCAGCGGGGCCGTCAGCGTGATGCGCTGGCCGGTGGCGGGGTGGTCGAAGGCCAGCTGCCGAGCGTGCAGGAACATGCGGTCGAAGTGTTGCGCGCGCGCAAAGGCCTTGTTGCGGGAGAAATCGCCGTACTTGGGGTCGCCGACGATGGGGTGGCCCTGGCTGGCCAGGTGCACGCGTATCTGGTGCGTGCGGCCGGTCTTCAGCGTCACGTCCAGCAGGCTCAAGGGCTGGCCGGCCAGCGTCAGGCGTTGCGCCACCTTCACCAGCGTGATGCTGCGGCGGCCGTCGGCGTGGTCGGCGGCCACCACACGCACATGGCGTTCACCCTGGGCGTCCAATCCCTTGTGCAGGGCCTGATCGATGACCTTCAGCTTTTCGGGCCAGTCGCCGAAGACCAGCGCCGAATAGCTCTTGCCGGTGTCCCGGCTGCGAAACTGGTCCTGCACCGCCGTCAGCGCGCTGCGCTTCTTGGCCAGCAGCAGCACGCCCGAGGTTTCCTTGTCCAGCCGGTGCACCAGTTCCAGAAAGCGCGCCCCGCCTGGTTGGCTCTGCCGCGCAGAGCGCAGCTGCTCGATGACGCCAGAACTCACACCGCTGCCGCCGTGCACCGCCACGCCGGCGGGTTTGGCGATGGCCAGCAAGTGTTCGTCTTCCAGCAGCACCGGAAATTCGCGCGCCGGGGCGGGCGGGGCGGTGGACGGCTCGGGCAGGCGCATCGGCGGCACGCGCACGTCGTCGCCCTCGGCGATGCGGCTGTCTGCGCTGGCCCTGCCCTTGTTCAGGCGAACCTCGCCGGAGCGGATGACGCGGTAGATGTGCGTCTTGGGCACGCCCTTCAGCACCCGCAACAGAAAGTTGTCCAGCCGCTGGCCTGCCGATTCGGCGTCCACACACAGGTGCCGCACGGCAGAGGCCGCCGCGCCGGCTTTGGCCGAGGCGGCTGTCGCGGCGGCTTTGTCCCCTATAATCTGCCGCTCCACGTTTGCGCTGTAAGTGCTTGATTTATCGGAGTTTACTCGGGCACCCGGATGTCGGCGTGGGGCGCGGCAGGTGGGGCATGAGTCCCCCGGCGCGTCAAAAAGGTGATGCAACGCCTGCAGCGGGCGTTCGGGCCGGGGCCCCAGAGGTACCCGGCAGGCCGCAGCTGCAGGTGGCAGAGAAACAAAGAAGAACCCTGTCTCGCCCGAAGGCAAGACAGCCGTGAACATTCGTGGTGGCAGAGCGCCTGAGCTCCTGCAGTGCAGGCCCACTGTCACCCGCGCCCGGTGCGCCCAGCAGTCCATGCAGTTTTCGTCTCCCCACCACCCCAAGACACGCGCCAAGGCGCCGCGGCCCTGTGCCGTGTGCGCCGCCGGCCCCGTGGCGGGGGCACTGCCGCGTGATCCGCGGCAGCCAGGGTTGACGGCGCATGCCCCTGCTGCCGCGCCCGAAGCGCACGCGCCAACGCTGCGCCGCTAGCCGCCCACCCGGCGGCAGGCACGCAGTCCAGGGCATTTCGCGCCGTCGGTTTTTCCGCGTTTTTCGTGCATCGATGTGAGAACGGGTGTCCCCCCACCGGGCGACACCTCGCAGGAGTGCACATGAAACGCATGCTGATCAACGCCACGCAGCCGGAAGAGCGGCGCCTGGCCATCGTCGACGGGCAGAAACTGCTCGACTTCGAAACCGAAATCGAAGGGCGCGAACAGCGCAAGGGCAACATCTACAAGGCGCTCATCACGCGCGTCGAGCCCAGTCTGGAAGCCTGCTTCGTCGACTACGGCGAAGACCGTCACGGTTTCCTGCCCTTCAAGGAAATCAGCAAGAACTACTTCCGCGAAGGCGCAGACGTCAAGAACGCGCGCATTCAGGATGTCGTCAAGGAAGGCGACAGCCTGCTCGTGCAGGTGGACAAGGAAGAGCGCGGCAACAAGGGCGCGGCACTCACCACCTTCGTCAGCCTGGCCGGGCGTTACCTGGTGCTGATGCCCAACAACCCGCGCGGTGGCGGCGTCAGCCGGCGCATCGAGGGTGAGCAGCGCGAAGAACTGAAGGAAAACCTCGACCAGCTCGAATACCCGAAGGGCATGAGCCTGATCGCGCGCACCGCCGGCATCGGCCGCAGCGCCGAAGAGCTGCAGTGGGACCTGAACTACATGCTCAAGCTCTGGGACGCCATCGATGGCGCTTCCAAGGGCGGCAAGGGCGCCTACCTGATCTACCAGGAAAGCAGCCTCGTCATCCGCGCCATCCGCGACTACTTCACCGCGGATATCGGCGAGATCCTGATCGACACCGACGACATCCACGACCAGGCGCTGCAGTTCATGACGCACGTCATGCCCGAGACCGCCAACCGTGTGAAGCGCTACCGCGACGACGCCGCGCTGTTCAGCCGCTTCCAGATCGAACACCAGATCGAAACGGCCTTCAGCCGCACCGTGAACCTGCCCTCGGGCGGCGCCATCGTCATCGACCACACGGAAGCGCTGGTCAGCGTGGACGTGAACTCGGCGCGCAGCACCCGCGGCAGCGACATCGAAGAAACCGCAACGCGAACCAACCTGGAGGCCGCCGACGAAGTGGCGCGCCAGATGCGCCTGCGCGACCTGGGCGGTCTCATCGTCGTCGACTTCATCGACATGGAAGAGAGCAAGAACCGCCGCGAGGTGGAACAGCGGCTGCGTGATGCGCTGCGCTCCGACCGTGCGCGTGTGCAGTTCAGCAGCATCAGCAAGTTCGGCCTGCTGGAGCTTTCACGCCAGCGCCTGCGCCCGGCGCTGAGCGAAGGCAACCACATCACCTGTCCGCGCTGCAACGGCACCGGCCACATCCGCGACACCGAGAGCTCGGCGCTGCAGATCCTGCGCATCATCCAGGAAGAGGCGCTGAAGGAAAACACTGCCGCCGTGCATGTGCAGGTGCCGGTGGAAGTGACGAGCTTCCTGCTGAATGAGAAGCGCAGCGAGATCACCAAGATCGAACTGAAGCAGCGCGTGACGGTGCTGCTGGTGCCCAACAAGCACCTGGAAACGCCGAACTACAAACTCGAGCGGCTGCGCCACGACGACCCGCGTCTGGAAAGCCTGCAGGCCAGCTACACGATGATCGAGGAGCCGGACGACGAAGTCGGCATCACGCGTCGTGAGAAGGCCAAGCCCAAGCAAGAGCCGCTGATCAAGGGCGTGCTGCCCGACCAGCCGGCCCCGCCCGCACCGCCGCCGATGCCGGCGCCTCTGCCGACATCGGTACCGAAACCCGCGCCAGCCGCGGCGCAAATGGCCACCCCGGTGTCAGCCACCGTGTACGCCCCGGCGCCGGCTGCAGGCGGTGGGTTCTTTGCCTGGGTGGGCCGCTTGTTCGGCGGCGCCCCGGCGCCAGCACCGGCACCCGCTGCTGTGGCTATGCCCGTGCAAGGGCCGGCGACAGCCACGCCCGCGCCTGCGCCCGAGAAGCGCGATGGCCGGCGTGGTGAACGCGGCGGACGTGGTGGGCGCGGGGGCGAGCGTGGTACCGAGCGCGGAACTGACCGCGGAGCTGAGCGCGGCACGGAACGCAGCGCCGATAGCAATGGCGAACGCAGCAGCGAACGTGGTGGCCGCGGTGGCCGCGGTGGCGAACGTGAAGGCGGTGGACGCGGGGGCCGTGAAGGCCGCGACAACCGCCAGCCACGCCCGGAAACGGCGGCAGGCGAAGGCGCCACAGCCGTGGCCCGCGAAGAGCGCGCGCCGCGAACTGCGGAGCGTGCCGAACGTGCTGATCGCGGTGAACGCACCCCCGAGCGCAATGGAGGCCGTGGCACGCGCTCTGAGCGCAACGGCACCGCGCAAACCGAGGCCCGCAGCGAAGAACTGGCGCTGGACGGCAGCAGTGCTGCGCACCCCCCCCTGGGCGGTCTGCCCGGCACCGAAACCCCTGCCGGTGAAGGTGAAGGCGGACGCCGCCGTCGCCGCCGTGGTGGCCGCGACCGTGGCGAAGGCCGCAGCGATGAAGGCCCGATCACCGAGAGCGGCGAAACCTCCGCGCTGAGCGAAGGCTCGGTGTCGAGCGAAGGCAACGAGACGACCGCGCCCGCCACGGAAGGTGAAGCCCCAGCGATCAGCAGCGATGTTGAAGGTGGTGAACGTGAAGGGCGTGGCCGCCGCCGTGGTGGCCGTGGTCGCGACCGCCAGCGCGACGGCCGCGAAGGCGCGCCCGGCGAAACCGTTGAAACTGGCGAAAGCGACCCGGCACCTGCCGCACTGATGCCGGCACAGCACGACGACGGAGAAGCGCAACCCGAAGCGATGGTGCCCGCAGCCGTGGCCGAAGTGGCGGTGCCGGCGCCGGCTCCCGCGTCGGTCAGAGCCTCAGTCGCTGAAGCGGCGCCTGTGGCGGCTGTACCCGTGGCCCCAGCGCCCGCCCGCAGCGCTCCCGAGCCTGTCGCGCTTCTCGCTCTTGCCCCCTTCGTGCTGCCCCTCGGCGACCTGCAGGCCCTGGCCGCGCAGGCCGGCCTGGAATGGGTGGGTTCCGACGCCGACAAGGTGGCCGCTGCCCACGCCGCGATGGCGGCCGAGCCGAAGCCCATCCACGTACCGCGTGAACGCAAGCCAACGGTGGTGGTGGACGAAGGCCCGCTGGTGCTGGTGGAAACACGCAAGGACCTGTCGCAACTGAAGCTGCCCTTCGACCACAGCGCTGCAAGCTGAGATCGTCGGCGTCGTTGTCGACGCCACGCAGCGAAAAAGGGCTCCGCATGCGGAGCCCTTTTTTTCTTGGCGAGCTCTCAGCTCAGGGCAAACGCTCCAGCGCGCGCTGGTAGCCCGGGTCGTGCATCAGCTCGTCCCAGGTCAGCGGCGCGGTCTGCGGCAGCAGGGCCAGGCGGCGCAGTTCGCTGTCGGGGCTGAGCTGCCACTGGCCTTGTTCGGCAGCGCGCGCCAGGCCGTCGAGCAATGCATCCACCGGCGCGCCGCCGTCGTGCAGCGACTGGTTGCACACCAACACCAGGTCGCAGCCGGCGTTCAACGCCAGCATGGCGGCTTCGGTGGTGCTGAGCAGCGAGCCCTGCAGCCAGCGTGCACCTTCCATGCTCAGGTCGTCGGTGAACACCGCGCCGGTGAAGCCGTAGCGGCCGCGCAGCACGTCTTTCAGCCAGCGCTCTGAGTAGGTGGCCGGGCGCGCGTCGACCTTGGGGTAGACGACGTGGGCCGTCATCACCGCCGTGAGCGTGGCCGAGAGCCATTCGTAAGGCCGTGCGTCGTCGGCCAGGATGGTCTTCAGGCTGCGCTTGTCCAAGGGCACGGCCACATGGCTGTCGGCCGCCGCATGGCCGTGACCGGGAAAGTGTTTGCCGCAGTGCGCCATGCCGGCGCGCAGCTGGCCGTGGGCCACGCTCTTGGCCAGCAACGCCACCACGCGCGGGTCGCGGTGGAAGGCGCGGTCACCGATGACGCCGCTGGGGCCATGATCCAGGTCGAGCACGGGCGCGAAGCTGAAGTCGACACCGCAGGCGCGCAATTCGGCGGCCAGCACGAAGCCCAAGGCGCTGGCGGCATCGGTGGCCGTCATCGCATCCTTCATCCACAGCTCGCCCAAAGCGCGCATGGCGGGCAAGGCCGTGAAGCCATCGGTGCGAAAACGCTGCACCCGGCCGCCTTCGTGGTCGACGCAGATCAGCAGGTCGGGCCGCAACATCTTGATGGCCGCGGTGAGTTCGGTCAGCTGCAGGCGGTGCTCGAAGTGGCGCGCGAAGAGCACCACGCCGCCAGTCAAGGCGTGCTTCAGGCGGCGGCGATCGTCCTTGTTCAGCGTGGTGCCGGCGATGTCGAGCATCACCGGGGCATGGTGCAGATTCATGGGCAGGCTCAGGGTGTGCTGGCGCGTTTTTCGACGACGACGAAAGAGGCGGCGTAGTCGGTCTCGTCAGTGACGGTGACATGACCCACCAAACCGCGGGCCTCGAACCATGCCGCCAGTTCGCCCGACAGGTGCAGCACGGGCTTGCCGCTCGCTTCATTGAGGATCTGGCAAGCCTTCCACGTCATCGGCGCGCGTATGCCCAGGCCGATGGCCTTGGAGAAGGCCTCCTTCGCTGAAAAGCGGGTGGCCAGGAAGCGCAGGCCGCGTGCGTCTACGCGCGCGCGGCGGGCCTGGAAGACACGCAACTCGTCCGCGCCCAGCACGCGTTCGGCAAAACGGTCGCCGCCGCGCCGCGCCACTGTGGCCGCGATGCGCCGGATGTCGCAGACGTCGGTGCCGATGCCGTAGATCACGGGCGCGGCGCGCCTTGGGCGATGCAGGCGCGGTACAGGCGCACGGTCTCGGCGAGGCCGAACTCCAGCGCGTCGCCGATGAGCGCATGGCCGATCGAGACCTCCTGCACGCCTTCCACGGCGCGCAGGAACGCGGCGAGGTTGTCGCGATTGAGGTCGTGGCCGGCGTTAACGCCCAGACCGGCGGCGTGGGCGGCCGCAGCCGCTGCAGAAAACCGTGCCATCTGTGCGCCCTGCCCTTCGTGGCCCCAGGCCGCGGCATAGGGCTCGGTGTAGAGCTCGATGCGATCGGCACCGACCGCGCGCACATCGGCCATCACGCCCGGCTCGGCGTCCATGAAGAGGCTGACGCGCACACCCAGGGCGTGGCATTCGTCGATCAGCGGGCGCAGGCGGGCGCTGTCGGCGGCCAGGTTCCAGCCGTGGTCGGACGTGAACTGGTCTTCGCTGTCGGGCACGAAGGTGGCCTGGTGAGGCCGCATCCCTGTGGCCGCCAGCGCGCGGATGAACCCCATCAGGTTCTGGAAGGGGTTGCCCTCGATGTTGTATTCGGCCTGCGGCCAGTCTTGCATCAGCGCGGCGATGTCGTGCACATCGTGGGCGCGGATGTGGCGCTCGTCCGGCCGTGGGTGCACGGTGATGCCGTCGCAGCCGGCCTGAAGGCACAGCATGGCCGCGCGCACGACGCTGGGGATGCCCAGATGCCGCGTGTTGCGCAGATAGGCCACCTTGTTGACGTTGACCGACAGCGCAGTGCCGCGTGCGTCTTGGGTGTCGGAAAAGATCAGAGGGTTCATCGCGTGTCCACCAGCCGCTGCACGCCACGCCACACTTCGCGGGTGCGCAGGGGCATGGAGCCCAGATGATAGTGAAGCAGGCTGCGCAGAGGGCGAAGCAGGGCGGCGGCCACGGGCGAGCAAGCAGCCCGCAGGGCGGCAGTGCTGCCGGTCTGGCCCTGGTGCGCGAGCGCGACTTCCAGCGCCTGCCAGGTGCTGCCCGTCAGGCCTTCACGCTGCAGCACGAGCCCGGCCTCGGCCTGCAGGGTGTAGCGGGCCTCGGGCTGCAATGCCTCGGCGGTGAGCGTGGCGCTGTTCAGTTCGGGCAGCCAGCCCAGTTCGCGCAGCAGCACGAGTTCGAACGCGCGCAATGCGGGGGCTTCGTCGTCACCTTCGCCCAGCGCCGTCAGCGTGTCGGCATAGGCATCGAACAGCACGGGGTGGGGGTCCTGCCGCGCCAGCAGCTTCAACAGCAGTTCGTTGGCGTAGAAGCCAGAGAACATCGCCGGTGCGCCCAGAAGCGGCTGGCCGCCGGCCCATTCAGCGCTGCGCAGGTTGAAGATCTCGGCGGCCGCATCCGCCGGCGCCTTGCCCAGTTGCGCCAGGATGGGCTGGAACGGCAACAGCACCGCGCGAAAGTTCGACGTGGGTCGCTTCGCGCCCTTGGCCGCCACCACCACCCGGCCCTGGGCGCGCGTGAAAAGCTCGACGATGAGACTCGTCTCGCTCCAGTCGTGTTGATGCAGCACGTAGGCCAGCAGCGGCGGTGAGCGGCCGCCGGTGGGCCGCCCCAAGGCAGTCAGTTCCCGTTTGGGGGCGACACGAAGCTTCTTCGGGCCTTCATCACTCGTAGCCATAGCTGCGCAGGTGGGCCTCGTCGTCGGCCCAGCCCGAACGCACCTTCACCCACAACTCCAGGAACACCTTGGCCTGCCACAGGTGCTCGAGCTCCTGGCGTGCTTCGCTGCCGATGCGCTTCAGGCGTTCGCCGCCATCGCCGATGACCATGCCCTTGTGTGCATCACGCTCGACAACGATGCTCGCGGCGATGCGGCGCAGGTTGCCTTCTTCCTCGAACTTGTCGATCACCACGGTGCAGCTGTAGGGCAGCTCGTCGCCAGTCAGGCGGAAGAGCTTTTCGCGGATCATCTCGCTGGCCAGGAAGCGTTCGCTGCGGTCGGTGAGCGCATCTTCCTCGTAGAACCAGGGCTGCTGCGGAAGGTAGGGCTGCACGATGCCCAGCAGGCGGTCGACATCGGCCGCGCGCGTGGCCTGCATCGGCACGAACTCGGCGAAGGCGTGGCGTTCCTGCATCTGCTTCAGCCAGGGCAGCACGTCCTGGCGCCGCGTCAGCGTATCCAGCTTGTTGGCCACCAGCAGCGCCGGCTTGCCTTCGGGCAAGAGTGCCAGCACCTTGGCATCGGGCAGGCCGAAACGCCCGGCTTCGACGACGAACAGCACCACGTCCACATCGCCCAGCGAGCTGAGCACGGTGCGGTTCAAAGTGCGGTTCAGCGCTGCAACGTGCTTCAGCTGGAAACCCGGCGTGTCGACGAACACGAACTGCGCCTCACCCAGCGTGCGTATGCCGGTGATGCGGTGCCGCGTCGTCTGCGCCTTGTTGCTGGTGATGCTGATCTTCTGCCCCACCAGCGCGTTCAGCAGCGTGCTCTTGCCGACGTTGGGGCGGCCGACGATGGCCACCAGGCCACAGCGCTGTTTCGAGGTGTCGGCAGCGGTGGCCGCGTCGGGCTCGGGGTCGGAGTCGGGTTCGGGTTCGGTATTCATGAACGAAGCGCGCTGCCAGGTTTGTCGTTGGCCGTGAGGGCGTCCAGCAGACGACGGGCCGCTTCCTGTTCTGCAGTGCGACGCGACTTGCCCTCGCCGCATTCGGCCAGGCCCAGCGCCGCCACGGCACATTCCACCTCGAAGGTCTGGTTGTGCGCCTGGCCGCGCGTGGCGG
>JBBSCV010000109.1:0-11012 GCA_038249925.1 Burkholderiales bacterium | reverse complement strand
GTTCTGCACCTGCTCCCGCATCTGCTCGATAGCCACCTTCATCTCGACCGCCAGGTTGGTCAGTTCCAGCGCGGCGCTCTTGCTGCCCAGGGTGTTGGCCTCGCGTTGCAGCTCCTGGATCAGGAACTCCAGCCGCTTGCCCAGTTCGCCGCCGGCCTTCAGCAGGCGTTCGATCTCGTCCAGGTGCGAGCCCAGGCGGCCCAGTTCCTCGGCCACGTCGATGCGGATGGCGAAGGCCGCCGCCTCGGCCATGGCCCGTTCATGCAGGCTCTGCGCGGGAACGGCCGCGCCGGCCTGCACCGTGGCCAGGGCCTCGTTCCAGCGCTCGAGAAAGCGGGCCTGCTGGCGCTGCACCACCTGCGGCAGCAGCGGCGCGCATTGGGCGGCCAGTTCGCGCAGCCGCGACACCCGTTCCAGCAAGATGGCCGCCAGGCGCGCGCCTTCGCGGGCCCGCGCCTCGCGCAGGCCTGCGATGCAGCGGCGCGCGGCGTCCAGTGCCGGTTCGTCCAGTTTCACGGTGGTGCTGCCGCCCTTGCACCATTGCAGTATTTCGTTGACGCTGAGTGGCCGCGCTGTGGGCAGCCAGCCTTGCACCGCGCCCTGGTGGTAGGCCAGGCGGTTGAGCTGTTCGCTGCTCGGCAGGGGCAGCGCGCCATCAGTCTCACGACCCGTGGCCACGCGCAGTTCGATCTTGCCGCGGCGAAAGGCGCCGGTGAGCAACTCTCGCAGCGCCGGTTCCAGCCCGCGCAGCTCGTCGGGCAGGCGCAGCGCCAGGTCGAGGAAGCGGCCGTTGACCGAGCGTGCCTCCACCGTCACTGTGGCCGTGCCAGCGCTTGTTGCTGCGCTTGTTGCAGCGCTTGCTCCGAAGCCTGCGCCGTCACCAGTTTCGCCCCCGCCCGTCGCCGCGTTCGCGTAACCCGTCATGCTATAAACAGCCACTCTTTTCGCTCCCGAAGTCACGACCGATTATGTCCAAGCCCAAGCCAGCGCCGTTGCCATCGGGCACCGTCGTGGGCGGCTATTCGATCGTCAAGAAGCTGGCTGCCGGTGGTTTTGGCGTGGTCTACCTCGCTGAAGGCGAAAAGCAGCAGCTCGTCGCCATCAAGGAATACCTGCCTGCCAGCCTGGCTGAACGGTCGCCCGGCGAGTTGACGCCGCGCGTCAAGCCCGACAAGCAGCCGCTGTACCGGCTGGGCTTGAAGAGCTTCTTCGAAGAAGGCCGTTCGCTGGCGCAGATCAGCCACCCCAGCGTGGTCAGCGTGCTGAACTTCTTCCGCGAGAACGAAACCGTCTACATGGTGATGAACTACCTGCAGGGCGACACCCTGCAGGACTTCATCGTCACCGCGCGGGACCTGAAGCGTGACAAGGTGTTCCGCGAAAGCACCATCCGCAGCCTGTTCGACGAAATCTTGCGCGGCCTGCGCATCGTGCACCAGCACAAGATGCTGCACCTGGACATCAAGCCGGCCAACATCTTCGTCACCAACGACAACAAGGCCGTGATGCTCGACTTCGGCGCTGCGCGCGAGGTGCTGAGCAAGGAAGGCAACTTCATCCGCCCGATGTACACGCCGGGCTTTGCCGCCCCTGAGATGTACCGGCGCGACGGCACGCTGGGGCCGTGGACCGACATCTACGCCATCGGCGCCTGCATCTATGCCTGCATGCAGGGCTACCCGCCCAACGACGCGCCGCAGCGCATCGAAAAAGACCGCCTGGCGCTCAGCCTGAGCCGGCTGCGCAACATCTATTCCGACAACCTCATCGAAGTCACGGAATGGTGCATGAGCCTCGACCCGCTGAGCCGTCCGCAAAGCGTTTTTGCGCTGCAGAAGGAGCTGGCGCGCGAGACCGAGCGCCGCTACACGAAGCTGAGTTTCGGTGAGCGGCTGAAGCTGCAGATCGAAACGCTCAAGACAGGCCAGAAGGCCTGAGCGCTGAGGGGCGCGCGATGCAGTTTTCCGTCTACCAGGTCAGCCGCAAGGGCGGCCGCGAGAAGAACGAAGACCGCATGGGCTACTGCTACACGCGGGACGCCGGCCTCTTCGCTTTGGCCGACGGCATGGGCGGCCACCCGGAAGGCGAAGTGGCCAGCCAGCTGGCGCTGCAGACACTCTCGGCCATGTTCCAGCGCGAGGCCAAACCCCGCCTCGCCGACCCGCTTCGCTTCTTGCAGGAAGCCATCATCGCCGGCCACCACCAGCTGCTGCGCTATGCCACCGAGCGGGCGCTGATGGACACGCCGCGCACCACTGTCGTGGCCTGCCTCATCCAGGGCAAGCAGGCCTACTGGGCGCACTGCGGCGATTCACGGCTGTATCTCGTGCGCGGCGACAAACTCGTGGCGCGCACGCGCGACCATTCCTATTCCGAGTTGCAGGAAACGCTGTCGCACGTGGTGCCCATGGGCGACCGCGTCAACCGCAACGTGCTCTTCACCTGCCTGGGCAGCCCCGGCAAGCCGGTGGTCGATACCGCCGGCCCGCTGGTGGTGCACCCCGGCGACCGCGTGATGCTGTGCAGTGACGGCCTGTGGGGCGCCTTGCCCGACAGCGTGATCACCGAGGTGCTGACGACACGCCAGATCTCGGACGCCGTGCCTGAGCTGGTGGAACGTGCGCTGCGCGAGGCCGGCGAGAAAAGCGACAACGTCACCGTGCTGGCGGTGGAATGGGAGGCGGCGGAAGACATCGACAGCAAGGGCGCCGTCAGCACGCTCTCGCTGGGCGACGAGGTCTTTGCTTCCACCATCCAGGCCAGCCTGGCTACCGAGGGCGGCGTTGATGAACTGGATGAGGCCGAGATCGAGCGCAGCATTCGCGAGATCAACGAAGCCATTCAGCGCAGTTCCCACAAGAGGCGCTGAGCGCGCCACCACTTCTGCAGGCCGCGCCACCCCGGTGCGGCTTGTTTGTTTTCTGCAAGGAAATTCATGAGCTTTGAACGATCTGCCGGCCGCAGCGCCGACGCCCTGCGCCCCGTGAGCCTCCAGCGTGGCTACACCAAACACGCCGAAGGCTCGGTGCTGGTCAGTTTCGGTGACACGAAGGTGCTGTGCACCGCTTCGGTCGAAGAGAAGGTGCCGCCTTTCAAGCGCGGCAGCGGCCAGGGCTGGTTGACGGCCGAATACGGCATGCTGCCGCGCGCCACGCACACGCGCAGCGACCGCGAAGCCGCCAAGGGCAAGCAAAGCGGCCGCACGCAGGAGATTCAGCGTTTGATCGGCCGCAGCCTGCGCAGCGTCTTCGACCTCGGCGCCTTGGGTGAACGCACCATCAGCCTCGATTGCGACGTGCTGCAGGCCGACGGCGGCACGCGCACCGCAGCCATCACCGGGGCTTTCGTGGCTGCGCACGACGCCATCGCCGTGCTGCTGGCCCAGGGCAAGCTGACGCAGAGCCCCATCCGCGACTTCGTCGCCGCCATCTCGGTGGGTGTGGTGCAAGGCGTGCCCTTGCTCGACCTCGAATACACCGAAGACTCGGCCTGCGACACCGACATGAACGTGGTGATGACCGGCAGCGGTGGCTTCGTCGAAGTGCAGGGCACGGCCGAAGGCGCACCGTTTTCGCGCGCCGAGATGAACGAGCTGCTGGCGCTGGCTGACAAGGGCATACGCGAACTCATCGCGCTGCAGAAACAGGCCCTCGGGCTGGCGTGATGCGCCTGGTACTGGCCTCGAACAATGCCGAGAAGCTCTCGGAGCTGCAGGCCTTGCTGGCCGGCGTGGCCGTCGATCTGGTGGCCCAGGGCCGCCTGGGCGTGACAGAGGCCGAAGAGCCGCACATCACCTTCATCGAGAACGCGCTGGCCAAGGCACGCCACGCCGCGGCGGCCACGGGCGGTGCGGCCATCGCCGACGACTCCGGCGTCTGCGTGGATGCTTTGGGCGGCGCGCCGGGTGTCAGCTCGGCACACTACGCGGACGAGTTGCCGGCTGAAGCGGGTGCTGGCAGTGGCGGTGACGCTGGCGGTGGCAGTGCGCGCGAAGCACGCCGCCGCCTGCAGGACGCTGCCAACAACACGCGCCTGCTCGCCGAGCTGCAAGGCCAGGCAGACCGCCGCGCGCATTTCGTCTGCACGCTGGTGGCCGTGAAGCACGCAGGCGACCCGCAGCCGCTGGTGGCCGTGGGCCGCTGGCCGGGCGAGATATTGACGGCGCCGCGCGGCCACGCCGGCTTTGGTTACGACCCGCTGATGTTCATCCCGGCGCAGGGCCGCACCGTGGCCGAGATGGATGCTGCGCTGAAGAACGTCATCAGCCACCGCGCCCTTGCGGCAGCGCAATTGCGCAGGCTGTTGCACGAGGTCTGGCGGCTGTGATTCCCATCGTGCCGGCCGCCAGCGACGAGTCGTCGGCGGCCATTCAACAATCGGCCCAGCACTACTTGCGCCCCGGCACGCTGCAGCTCGGCGCCTTGCCACCACTGTCGCTGTATGTGCACCTGCCCTGGTGCCTGAAGAAGTGCCCTTACTGCGATTTCAACTCGCATGAAGCCCTGGGTGCACCGCCCGAGGCGCGGTACATCGACGCGTTGATGGCTGACCTGGAGCAGGCGCTGCCGCTGGTGTGGGGCCGGCGTGTGCACAGCGTCTTCATCGGCGGCGGCACGCCGAGCCTGTTTTCGCCAGAAAGCATCGACCGCTTGATTGGCGGCATACGCGCGCGCCTGCCACTGGAGCCGGGGCTTGAGATCACGCTGGAAGCGAACCCCGGCACTTTCGAGCGCGAGCGTTTCCGCGCCTTCCGCGGTGCCGGTGTCACGCGGCTGTCCATCGGAGTGCAAAGCTTCGACGACGCGATGCTCTCGCGCATCGGCCGCGTGCACGATGCCGCACAGGCGCGTGCCGCGGTGCAGGAAGCCAGCGAGTCCTTCGACACCTTCAACATCGACCTGATGTACGGGCTGCCACAGCAGAGCCTGCATCAGCTGGCGCAGGAGCTCGACACTGCGCTGGCCTTCGCGCCACCGCACTTGAGCATCTACCACCTGACTGTCGAGCCCAACACGGTGTTCGCGAACCGGCCGCCCGCGCTGCCTGACGACGACCTGGCCAGCGACATGCTCGACCTCATCGCCGAACGCACGGCCGCCGTGGGCCTGCAGCGCTACGAGGTCAGCGCCTTCGCCCAAAGTGGCCACCGCTGCCAGCACAACCTGAACTACTGGGAGTTCGGTGACTATCTCGGCATAGGCGCCGGCGCCCACGGCAAGCTGAGCTTTCCGCACCGCGTGCTGCGCCAGGTGCGCTGGCGGGAACCGCAGACCTACATGCAGCACGCACTGGCCGGCCGCGCAGTGAGCAATGAACACGAGGTCAAGCGCCGCGACCTGCCCTTCGAGTTCATGTTGAACACCTTGCGGCTGCGCGACGGTTTCGAGCTTGCGCGTTTCACCGAGCGCACCGGGTTGCCGTTGTCGGCCGTGCATGCGGCGCTGGCGTTGGGCCAGCAGCGTGGGCTGCTGGAACACGACGAAGCGGCGGACCGCGTGCGGCCGACGGCGCGGGGTTTCGATTTCCTGTCAGATCTGCAGGCCTTGTTCTTGCCGCCGGAAAACCCCTGATTCCGGCTCAGACGCGCGAGGTCGCCAGGCCCGCGTTGGCGCGCAGCCATTCGATCAGGCGCGGCGCAATCTGCGTCAGTGGCAGCACCTCGTTGGCGGCGCCGTGCGCAATGGCTTCGCGCGGCATGCCGAAGACGACGCAGGTGTTTTCGTCCTGCACCAGGTTGTGGCTGCCCGCGTCGCGCATGCTGCGCATGGCCTTGGCACCGTCGGCGCCCATGCCGGTGAGCATCACGCCCAGGGCGTTGCGCCCGACCACGCGCGCCGCACTTTCGAACAGCACTTCCACGCTGGGCTTGTGGCGGTTGACAGGCTCGCCGTCCTGCACGCGCGCGATGTAGTTGGCGCCCGAGCGTTCCACCGACAAATGAAAGCCGCCCGGTGCGATGTAGGCGTGGCCGGGCAGCACGCGTTCACCGTCGCTGGCCTCGGCCACGCTGATGCGGCACAGGCTGTTCAAGCGCGCGGCATAGCTCTTGGTGAAGCCCGGTGGCATGTGCTGGGTGATCATGACTGCGGGGCAGTCGGCCGGCAGGTTCATCAGCACTTCACGCGTGGCCTCGGTGCCGCCGGTGGAAGCGCCGATGAAGATGATCTTCTCGGTGGACAGGCGGCCCATCGAGGCCATCGTCACGGGCTTGGCGGGTGCGGTGTTGCCGCTGGCAGTGGCTGCGGGCATGCGGTGCACGCGCGCCTTGGCCGCCGTGCGTATCTTCTCGGTGATGTCGGCGCCGAGTTGGCGCAGGCCGTCAGAAACACCGATCTTGGGTTTGGCAACGAAGTCCACCGCGCCGAGTTCCAGCGCTTTCAAGGTCACGTCCGCGCCGCGTTCGGTCAGCGTGCTCACCATCACCACCGGCATCGGGCGCAGGCGCATCAAACGGCTCAGGAAGTCGATGCCGTCCATGCGCGGCATCTCGATGTCGAGCGTGATGACGTCGGGGTTCAGGTTGCGGATCATCTCGCGCGCCACCAGGGGGTCGGCGGCAGCGCCGACGCAGATCATGTCGGGCTGGCGGTCGATGATCTCGGCCAGCAGGCCGCGGACGAGGGCCGAGTCGTCGACGACGACCACGCGGGTCTTGGTGCTCATGGTGCTCATGGTGCAGTCTCCCTCGGTGGACGCTTGGTGCGCTTCTTTGAATGTGCTCAAAAAAGGTCGACGCTGCCGCCGTTACCAATCACAGGCGCGGCCTTGTTCAGGGCAGCGCGTTCCTGTGCAGCCAGCGCTTCGGTGTTGGCCGAAGCCAGGCGCTTGACCATGGCCTTGCCGCTGTCTGGCAGAAAGCAGACCTTGCGGGGATAGATGTCCATCACGTCCTTGCTGACGACCGTGATGCGTTCGGTGCGCAGGTAATCCAGCACGAACTTCGTGTTGCGTTCACCGACGTTGATGGTGTTCATGCCGCTGATGACGGCGCCGCCGCCGAACACCTTGGCCTCCATCGTGCTGCGCGTGGCGCCTCGCTTGACCATCTCGCCGATCAGCAAGTCCATTGCAAAACTGCCGTAGCGGCCGCTGTCTGCGCTGGCCGAACCTTGCCCGGTGTCGGGCAGCAAGAAGTGGTTCATGCCGCCGACACGCTTTTCGCGGTCCCACAGGCAGGCCGCGATGCACGAGCCCAGCGTCGTCATCACGAGCAGGTCTTCGTCGGCGACGTAGAACTCCCCTGGCAGCACCTTCACGGCTTCGTTGCGGAAGTGGGCGTCGTAGAAGAAGAACGAGGCTTCGCCATTCTTGCGAGGGGTCGCCTTCAACCGGTCGAGGCGGTTGGATGCGGGCCGAAGTGGCGCCGGCGGCAGCGGTGCGGCGTAGGAAGAGGAGACCATTGGGCGTGATATCGGCGCACAGGGCCGCGGGCTTGAGCCAGACGCGGCGAGCAACGCGCGTGCGCCGTTCAGACGCGTTCGTAGATGGTCTTGCCACGCAGCCGGAAGAGGTCGCGCGATTCGGTGAAGTTCTCGGAGTGGCCCACGTACAGCAAGGCACCGGGCTTCATGTGCGCATGCGTGCGCTCGAGCACCCTGCGCTGCGTCGTGTGGTCGAAATAGATCATCACGTTGCGGCAGAACACGAGGTCGAAGGGGTCGCCCAGCGCCGACCAGCTGGCACTCATCAGGTTGAAGCTGCGGAATTCGATCATCCGGGCCAGTTCGGGCTTGATGCGGATGCTGCCGGCGTTGGCGGCGGTGCCGCGCATGAAGTGACGCTTCAGCCGTTCAGGACTCAGGCCCCGCGCGTCGGCCGAGTACACGCCGCGTTGTGCCGTGGCCAGCACCTTGGTGTCGATGTCGCTGCAAAAGAGCTTCACCTGGGCTGATGCGCCCAGGCTTTCGGCCACTGTCATGGCCAGCGAGTAGGGCTCTTCGCCGGTGGAGGCGGCGTTGCACCAGATGCGCAACGGTCGTGCGGCGCGGGCGCGCAGGTCTTCCACCAGCGCGTGGAAGTGGTGTTCTTCGCGGAAGAAGGCGGTGAGGTTGGTGGTCAGGCAGTTGACGAATTCCTGCCATTCGGCTTCGGCCTCGGCGCCGCTGGCGCGTTCCAGCCACTGCAGGTACTCGGCGAAGCTGCCGTACTGCGTCTCACGCAGGCGGCGCGACAGGCGGCTGTACACCATGGCCTGTTTGCCGGCATGCAGGCTGATGCCGGCGCGCTGGTAGATGAGTTGACGGACACGCTCGAAGTCGGCGGGCGTCAGGGTGAACTCTTGTTCGGTGGCGCTGGGCAGCGGGGGCATGACGGCAGCGGGCATGGGTGCGAGCCTTCTGAATGGGGAGCGGGGGCGCCCGGCAGACGCACGTCAGGCGGGCCCAGTGGGTGAAGTCTGGCTGCGCCCACCCCCAGGCCAAGCGCAGATTTGAGGCCTGTTGACAGCGTATTTCCATGCCATCCCGGCAAGAACCCCGCTGCTAGACTGCATCAGCCCGAGGCGCTTGGCCGCGGCGTCGCACAACCCACCTCTGCCTTGGACCCCACGCCGCCTAAGCCCACCCCGAAGCTGCAACTGGAACGCGCATTGCAGCTGCTGGGCCATTCGGGCCTGCCGATGCCCGAGGGCGAGCCCGGCAGCGACGGCTGGTTGCAGGGCGTGGTGGACGCGCTGGTGGAACTCTCGAGCCGCGACGCGCTGACCGGCCTGGCCAACCGCCGCGCCTTCGATCTGGCCCTGGCGCGCGAAATCGACCGCGTGGCCCGCAGCGGTGAACCGGCGCTGCTGCTGACGCTGGACATCGACCACTTCAAGCGCGTCAACGACACCTGGGGCCACAACGCCGGCGACGGCGTGCTGCGTGCCGTGGCCACCGCGCTCATCGACAGCGTGCGCCCGATGGACCTGGTGGCCCGTGTGGGCGGCGAAGAATTCGCGATCATCCTGCCGAACTGTGCCGCCGCCTTCGGCGAAACCGTCGCCGAGCGCGTGCGCCGCCGCGTGGAACGCATGCCGGTGCCGGTGGCGCCGGGGCAGCAAATCTCGTGCACGGTCAGCATCGGCGGTGCTTTCGCGCCCCAATGGGTGCGCTCCACCGCCGCGCTGTGGGTGGAACGCGCCGACCAGCAGCTCTACCTGGCCAAGGCCCAGGGCCGCAACCTCGTGCGCCTGGAGCCCACGGCGGTGTCGGTGGTCAGCAACGAAGAGCGGCGCCTGCTCTTCGAGACCTTCCAGTTTCAGGACCACGAATGACGATCACGGCTGTCACCAGCGGCAAGGGGGGCGTGGGCAAGACCTTCGTCTCGGCCAATCTCGCCGCCGCCTTGGCGCGCAACGGGCGCCGCGTGCTGGTGCTCGACGCCGACCTCGGGCTGGCCAACCTCGACGTCATGCTGAACCTGTTTCCGAAAATCACGCTGCACGACGTCTTCACCGGCAAGCACTCGCTGCCCGAGGCCATTGTGTCGGTGTCCAGCGGCTTCTGGGTGCTGTTGGCCGGCTCGGGCATGGTCGAGTATTCGCGCATGACGCTCGAGATCCGCGAACAGCTGCAGAAGGTCATCACTGAAATTGAGCCGCGTTTCGACCACGTGCTGCTCGACACCGGCGCCGGCATCAGCGATGTCGTGCTGTACACCGTGAGCCTGGCGCGCGACGTGCTGGTGGTGGTGACGCCCGAGCCCACTTCATTGACCGATGCCTACGCCACCATCAAGGTGCTGGCGCAGACGCAAGGGCGGCGCCGCTTCGACCTCGTCGTCAACCAGACGCGCAAGCCCGGCGAAGGCCGTGCCGTGCGCCAGCAGCTGCAGCAGGTGGTCGACCGCTACGTCAACCCCGGCCTGGACGCCCCGGTGCGCCTGGAACTGCTGGGCGACGTGCCTTCCGATTCGGCCGTGCGTGAATCGGTGCAGCGCCGCCAGCTGCTGCAGGAACTGATGCCGGGCTCGCCGGCGTCGGTGGCGCTGTCGGCCGTGGCCGGCAAGCTGATGGACCTGTGAGGCCGGGTTGACTGCAGACGGCGCGCCTGCCCTGCCACCCCGAGTCACTCTTCGGCACGGCCAAATGGATGAGAAACCGACGACGTGCATCGCTTTTGTCGCGACATCAGCGCACCGCGCCCGTTGGGCATTGACGCTGGCCTGTCTGGCGCTGCAGGCCTGCGTGGTGGTGCCGCAGACCCGCAACGTGTACGACCCCGAGTGCATGGTGATGAAGCGACAAATGACGCTGGAGGTGGCCGCCCTGGGCAGCTTTCAAAGCTGCGGCGGCGACGCCTGCATGGCCATGCTGGTGGCCCTGGGCGCGGTGACGGCGGCCACGGCCGTGGTGTCGGGCAGCGTGGCGCTGGTGGGCAACATGGTCTACTGGTTCGAGCACCAGGGCCAGTGCGCGCGGCCTGCTGTGGTGCCGGCTGGCGCTGCTGCCGCAGCTTCAGCGGCGAGTTGAGGCCAGGCGATCAGGCTGCGCGCGCGGTTGCCGCTGTTCCCGCTGTGCTCGCTGTGCTCGCTGTGCCCGTTCCATCGCGCGCGGGCCGAATGCCGGTGTACTGCCAGCGCAGCGGTGCGTGGAAGAAGTTGCGGTAGCTGATGCGCGCATGGCCCGGTGCCGTGGCGTAGGAGGCGCCGCGCAACACTTGCTGGTTGACCATGAACTTGCCGTTGTATTCGCCCACGGCGCCAGGGGCGGGGCGAAAGCCGGGGTAGGGCTGGTAGGCGCTGGACGTCCATTCCCACCGTCGGCCCCAGGCCAGGCGCGGTGCCAGCGCTTCCCATTCGAACTCGGTCGGCAGCCGCCAGCCGGCCCACTGGCAAAAGGCATAGGCCTCGTAGAAGCTGATGTGCGTCACCGGCGCAGCCGGCGGCAGCGGTTGCAGGCCCGACAGCGTGAAGTGCAGCCAACGGCCGCTGCGGTCGGGGTCGGGCCGCCAGTGCAGCGGTGCCTTCACGGCCAGGCCGCGCGCCCAGTCCCAGCCTTCGGCGTGCCAGAAGTTGAAGCGTTCATAGCCACC
>JBBSCV010000108.1:0-11024 GCA_038249925.1 Burkholderiales bacterium | reverse complement strand
GGGCACGCCGCTGATGGCCGACCCCTTCCACGCCAACCGCTGGGACTACATCTTCACGCTGCGGCGCCCGGGTGCCGAGTCGCAGCGCCGCAGCGTGGTGGTGTTCTTCGAAGGCGACGTGGTGAAGTCGATCGAGGCGCCACCGCTGCCTTCTGAACGCGAGTTCGTGGCTTCCATCAGCCGCTTCAAGGACATCCGCGCACCCAAGCTCGAACTGAGCGAGGCCGAACGCGCCGCGCTGCCGATGCCGGTCAGGCGCGAAGTGCCCGCGCCCGAGCCGATGGGCCCGGTGCGCGACTACCCACCGCTGGACAAGAGCTGAGCCGTGGCCGAGCTGCGGCTTGCCATTGCTGGCGCCGGGGGCCGCATGGGCCGCATGCTCATCGACGCCGTGCTCACCAGCCCCGACTGCCGCCTGAGCGGCGCGCTGGACGTGCCCGACAGCCCCGCCTTGGGCAGCGATGCCGGCGCGTTCTCTGGCGCGTTCGCTGGCCGCCACACAGGCGTGGTCATCACCGCCGACCTGCACGCCGCGCTGGCAGGCGCGCAGGTGCTGATCGACTTCACTCGCCCAGAAGGCACGCTGGCCCATCTGGCCGTGTGCCGCGAACTGGGCGTGCGCGCCGTCATCGGCACCACAGGTTTCACGCCCGAGCAGAAGGCGCAGATCGCAGGCCATGCCGATCAGCAGGCCACGGTCTTCTCGGCCAACATGAGCGTGGGCGTGAACGTGATGCTGCGCCTGCTGCGCGAAGCCGCGCTGGCGCTGGGCCCGGGCTACGACATCGAACTGGTGGAAGCCCATCACAAGCACAAGGTCGACGCGCCCAGCGGCACCGCGCTGGCCATGGGCGAGGTGCTGGCCGCAGCGCGCGGCACCACGCTGCAGGCCGACGGCGTGTTCACGCGCCATGGCCACACCGGCGAACGTGCGCCGGGCAGCATCGGTTTTGCCAGCGTGCGCGGTGGTGACATCGTCGGCGAGCACACGGTGCTCTTCTGCGGCGCGGGTGAACGCATCGAGATCGCGCACAAGAGCAGCAGCCGCGCCAACTACGCCGACGGCAGCCTGCGCGCCGCGCGGTTCCTGGCCGCGCTGCCGGCCGGGCGCACGGGTTTGTTCGGCATGGCCGACGTGCTGGGTCTGGCCTAGCCGCGGCCGCAGATGGACAGCTTGGCCACCCTCTGGAACGCCAGCGACACCGTGGGCCGCGCCGTGGCCCTGCTGCTGCTGGCAATGTCTGTCGCGGCCTGGGTGCTGATCTTCTGGAAAGGCTGGCTGCTGCGCCGCGCGCAGAGCGACATCACACGCGCCGTGCCCGCCTTCTGGGACGCCGCCACCTTGCACGACGGCCGCGCACGCCTGGTGGCGATGGACCGCGAGAAGCTGCTGGTGCCCTTGCTCGACGCCGCGATGGACCGCCCCGCCCCCGGCACGCTGGAAGGCGCGGGGCAGTTGGCTTCACAACTGACACGCCGCCTGCGCGACGCGCTGCACCGGGGCCTATTGCACCTGCAATGGGGCCAGGTGGTGTTGGCCAGCGTGGGCAGCACGGCGCCCTTCGTGGGCCTGTTCGGCACGGTCTGGGGCATCTACCACGCGCTGGCGGGCATTGCCGCGGCCGGCAACATCAGCATCGACAAGGTCAGCGGCCCGATCGGCGAGGCGCTGATCATGACCGCCGCCGGCATCGCCGTGGCCGTGCCTGCAGTGCTGGCCTACAACGTGTTCGGCAAGCAGGTGGCGGCCTGCGAGGCCGAGCTGGAAGGCTTCGCCCACGACCTGCGTGAAGTGATGGTGCCCCCAGGCTCACTTCGTTCGCCACCCCCCGAGGGGGCTCACCCCGGTCCGGGAAACCCGGCCCCGGGCTGGCTGCCAGGCCACGGCGCCGGCGCCGGCGAAAGCTGAGATGGCTTTCGGACGCCTCGAGCGCAACCCCGGCGCGCGGCCGATGAGCGAGATCAACATGACGCCGTTGATCGACGTGATGCTGGTGCTGCTGGTGATCTTCATCATCACCGCGCCGCTGATGACCAGCAGCCTGAAGCTGGATCTGCCCACCAGCGCGGCCGGCGGGCCCAGCAACGCGCCGGCCTTCGTGGCCCTGGCCATCGACGAGCAGGGCGTGCTGTACCTCGGTGAACAACGGCTGGATGCGGCGCGTGAACAGGCGCTGGTGACGCAAGGCTCGCGCGAGGCCGCACAGCGCGACCCCGCCACCGAGGTGCAACTGCGTGCCGACAAGCGCGTGCCCTATGGCCGCGTGGCCGAAGTGATGGGCTGGGTGCAGGCAGCGGGCCTGAGCCGCATTGCGCTGGTGACGGACGCGCCTGCCAACTAGCGCGCACGGCGCCGTCAGCGCCCGATAGACGCCGTCAACGCCAGTCGGCGCCCTTCAACGCCCTTCGGCGCCCGTCACCGCCCGTCAACGCCAGGGCCGCTTCGTAGAATCGGCCGATGAACGAGAAATACGTCCCCGCCGAGGTCGAATCGAGCGCGCAGCTGTATTGGCAGCAAAGCGGCGCCAGCACCGTGAGCGAAGACGCCTCGCGCCCCAAGTTCTACGCCTGCAGCATGCTGCCCTACCCCAGCGGCAAGCTGCACATGGGGCACGTGCGCAACTACACCATCAACGACATGATGGCGCGCTACCTGCGCATGAAGGGCTACAACGTCCTCATGCCGATGGGCTGGGACGCGTTCGGGCTGCCGGCCGAAAACGCCGCCATGGCCAACAACGTGCCGCCTGCTGCCTGGACGCGCGCCAACATCGCCGACATGAAGGCGCAGATGCAGCCGCTGGGCCTGGCCCTCGACTGGAGCCGCGAACTCGCCACCTGCGACACCAGCTACTACAAGTGGAACCAGTGGTTCTTCCTGAAGATGCTGGAAAAGGGCATCGCCTACAAGAAGACGCAGGTCGTCAACTGGGACCCGATCGACCAGACCGTGCTGGCCAACGAACAGGTGGTGGACGGCCGCGGCTGGCGCAGCGGCGCCGTGGTCGAAAAGCGCGAGATTCCGGGCTACTACCTGGCGATAACGAATTACGCCGACGAACTGCTCAGCGGTGTCAACGACAGCACCGTGCCGCATTACCTGGAAGGCTGGCCCGAGCGCGTGCGGCTGATGCAGGAACACTGGATCGGCAAGAGCGAGGGCGTGCGTTTCGCCTTCCCGCACCAGATTCGGGGTGAGGACGGTGAGCCAGTGCAGGGCGGCAAGCTCCATGTCTTCACGACGCGTGCCGACACCCTCATGGGCGTGACCTTCTGCGCCGTGGCGCCCGAACACCCGCTGGCCTTGCTGGTCGCCGCCACGCACCCCAAGGTGGCCGCCTTCATCGAAGAGTGCAAAAGGGGCGGCACGACCGAGGCCGAGCTGGCGCTGAAGGACAAGGCCGGAATGGCCCTCGGCCTGAACGTCACGCACCCGATCACGGGTCAGGACGTGCCGGTGTGGGTGGGCAACTACGTGTTGATGGGCTACGGAGACGGTGCCGTGATGGGCGTGCCCGCGCACGACGAACGCGACTTCGCCTTCGCCAAGAAATACGGCATTCCGATGCTGCAGGTGCGGCACATCGACGGCGAGAAGTTCAGCTACGACCACTGGCAAGACTGGTACAGCGACAAGACGCGCGGCATCACTGTCAACAGCAACGTCTACAGCGGCCTGACCTACAAGACCGCCGTAGACACCTTGGCCGCCGTGCTGGCCGAAAAGGGCCTGGGCGAGAAGAAGACCACCTGGCGCCTGCGGGACTGGGGCATCAGCCGCCAGCGTTACTGGGGCACGCCGATTCCGATCATCCATTGCGACAGCTGCGGCAGCGTGCCGGTGCCCGAGCACGACTTGCCCGTGGTGCTTCCCGAAGATCTGGTGCCCGACGGCAGCGGCAACCCGTTGAACAAGTGCGCGGCCTTCCTGAACGTGGCCTGCCCGCAGTGCGGCAGGCCAGCGAAGCGTGAAACCGACACCATGGACACCTTCGTCGACAGCGCCTGGTACTACATGCGCTACACCTGTCCGGGCAGCGACGACGCCATGGTGGACGCGCGCAACGAGTACTGGATGCCGATGGACCAGTACATCGGCGGCATCGAGCACGCCGTGCTGCACTTGCTCTACGCCAGGTTCTGGACCAAGGCGATGCGTGACCTGGGCCTGGTCACTTTCAGCGAACCCTTCACGAAGCTCTTCACCCAGGGCATGCTGCTCAACGAGAGCTTCTATCGTGAGGACGACGCCGGAAAGAAGCGCTGGTTCTACCCCACAGAGGTGGAGGTGCAATACGACGAGCGCGGCGCGCCGGTCTCGGCCAAGGCCAAGGGCGACGGGCTGCCCGTCGCTTTGGGCGGCATCGAGAAGATGTCGAAAAGCAAGAACAACGTCGTCGAGCCGAAGGACATCGTCGCCAAGTTCGGCGCTGACACCGCACGCGTCTTCACCATGTTCGCCGGCCCGCCCGACCAGAGCGCGGCCTGGAGCGACAGCGGCGCCGAAGGCTCCTTCCGCTTTCTGCGCCGGCTGTGGAACAGCGGCGTGAGGCTGGCGCCGAAACTCGACGCTGCTGCCGCTTCATTCGACGGTGCGAACCCGGCCGCCGCCGCGCTGCGCCGCGAGATGCACCTGCTGCTGCGCCAGATCACGAGCGACTTCGATCGCATGCAATACAACACCGTGATCTCTGGCGCGATGAAGATGCTCAATGCCATCGACGACGCGAAGCTGGACGACACACCCGCCCATGCCGCCGTGCTGCAAGAGGCCTTCGGCATGCTGCTGCGCGCGCTGTACCCGGCTGCACCGCACATCACGCATGTGCTGTGGGCAGACCTGGGGTTCGAGCGGCAGCACGGCGGCATCGCCAGCGCACCGTGGCCGCAGGTGGACGAAGCCGCACTTGCGCAAGACGAGATCGAGCTGATGCTGCAGGTGGCCGGCAAGCTGCGCGGCAGCATCCGCGTGCCCGCTGGCGCAGGCCGCAGCGCCATCGAAGCCGCGGCGCTGGCAAGCCCCGACTTCCTGCGCTTCGCCGAGGGGAAGAAGGCGAAGAAAGTGGTCATCGTGCCAGGGCGGCTGGTGAATGTCGTCGTCTAGGCGCTTGCTGCTGGCCACGCTGGCGGCGCTGCCCGCAGCGGCGGTGGCAGGCTGCGGCTTTCAGCTGCGGCGCCCGCCCGAGCTGAGGTTCCAGAGCATCGCGCTGACCGGCTTTGCACCGCGTTCGCTGCTGGCCGAAGAACTGCGCCGCCAGCTGCTGCTGCAGGTGCGTGTGCTCGACAGCCCCGACAAGGCGCAGGTGGTGCTGCAGGCGCTGGAAGACCTGCGCGAACGCAGCGTGGTGGCCAGCACAGCGGCAGCGCAGGTGCGTGAACTGCAGTTGCGCCTGAAGCTGAACTTCCGCGTCCACACGCCCGGCGGCCGCGAGTTGATCGCACGCTCGGAACTGCTCCTGCAACGCGACATGAGCTACAGCGAAACCGCCGCATTGGCCAAGGAATTCGAAGAGGCCGAACTCTTCCGCGAAATGCAGGACGACCTGGTGGGCCAGGTGCTGCGGCGTTTGGCCGCCATCCAGGTCTGACATGCAGGTGGCCTGAGATGCAGATCCGCCCCGAACAGCTGGAAGCGCAGCTCGCGCGCGGCTTGAAACCGCTCTACACCATCCACGGCGACGAACCGCTGCTGGCGCAGGAAGCCGGCGATGCCGTCCGCGCCGCAGCGCGCGCCGCAGGCTACAGCGAACGCCAGGTCTTCAACGTGAGCGGCGCGCACTTCGACTGGAGCGGCGTGCTGGGCGCGGCCCAGGCGCTGAGCCTGTTCGCCGACAAGCAGCTCATCGAGATTCGCATACCCTCGGGCAAGCCGGGCAAGGAAGGCAGCGAGGCGCTGCAGCGGTATTGCGCGCAGCTGAACGACGATGTGCTGACCCTCGTGACGCTGCCGCGACTGGACTTTCAGCAGCAGAAGGCCGCGTGGTTCACCACGCTGGACAGCCACGGCGGCACGCTGCGGGTGGAAGCGCTGGACCGCAAGCTGCTGCCGGCCTGGCTGGCGCAGCGCCTGCAGCGCCAGGGCCAGCGTATTCACGATGGCGAAGAAGGCCAGCGCACGCTGGCGTTTTTTGCCGACCGCGTCGAAGGCAACCTGCTTGCCGCGCATCAAGAGCTGCAGAAGCTGGCGCTGCTGTATCCCAAGGGCGAATTGACCTTCGATCAGGTGGAAGCGGCGGTGCTGAACGTCGCGCGCTTCGACATCGGCAAGCTCAGCGAAGCGGTGTGGACGGGCAACGTGCCCCGCGCGCTGCGTGTGCTGGACGGCCTGCGCCATGAAGGCGAAGCCGCCGTGCTGGTGCACTGGACACTGGCCGACGACCTGCGCAACCTGGCGCGCGCCCGCGCCGCACTGGACGCCGGCAAGCCGATGCCGCTGGCGCTGCGCGAAGCGCGCGCCTGGGGCCTGAAGGAAAAACTCTTCGAACGCGCATTGCCGCTGCTGGGGGGCGACACGCTGGCCCAGCTGCTCGACGCCGCCAGCATCTGCGACGGCATCGTGAAGGGACTGAAACACCCGGAATGGCCGCACGCCCCCTGGGACGCGCTGCGCCGCCTGCTGCTGATGGCGCTGCAGAACACCCGCCACGGCGTGCCGGCACGAACCCTGGCGCAGCCGCTGGCGCTGCCGGCCTGAGTCTTCTGCAGATGCTGCTGCCCACCCTCGCCGAACTGCGCGCTTCGCTCACAGCGCCGGGCGCTCACGCAGCGCTGATCGAACGCGTGCTGGCCGAGGCCCGCGAGCCGGCTGCACGGGCCGTCTACACCGCGCTATTCGCTGAATCGGCAATGGCTGCCGCGAGTGCCGCCGACGCCGCACGGGCGGCGGGCCACAAGCTCGGCCCGCTGGCCGGTTTGCCGGTGACGGTGAAAGACCTCTACGACATCGCGGGCCGCACCACGATGGCCGGTTCCGTCTTGCGCGCAGGTGCGCCGGCGGCCACGCAGGACGCCGAGGCCGTGGCGCGCTTGAAGCGTGCCGGCGCAGCCATCACCGGTCTGACCCAGATGACCGAGTTCGCGTTTTCGGGCGTCGGCATCAACCCGCACCACGGCACGCCGGTTTGCCCGGCCGACGCCACCGTGGCACGCATCCCCGGCGGCTCGTCGTCAGGCGCTGCGGTGTCGGTGGCGCTGGGCCAGGCGGTGGCGGCGCTGGGCTCGGACACCGGCGGCTCCATCCGCGTGCCGGCGGCGCTTTGCGGGCTGGTCGGCTTCAAGAACACGCAGGCGCGCACACCGCTGACAGGCGCCTTTCCGCTGAGCTTCACGCTCGACACCGTGTGCGCCATGACGCGCTGTGTGGCCGACTGCCTGGTTGTCGACGGCGTGCTGGCCGGCGCGCCGTTGGCCGTGGCCCCGCGCCGGCTGGCGGGCCTGCGCCTGGCACTGCCACAGACCGTGGTGCTGGACAACCTGCAGCCTGCCGTGGCCACGGCTTTCGAGCGAGCGTTGCAGCGGCTGTCGAAAGCCGGCGTCGCGATCGTGCAGCTGCCGTTGGCCGAGCTGGCCGAGGTGGCGCAGATCAACGCGCCCTGCGGCCTTGCGGCCATCGAGGCCTATGCCGTGCATCGCGAGGCGCTGGCCACGCAACGCGAGCGCTTCGACCCGCGCGTGGCCAGGCGCATCGAACTCGGCCAAGAGGTGAGTGCGGCCGACTACATCGGGCTGCAGCAACGCAGGCGCGACTGGATGGCGCGCACCACGCAGCGCCTGGCCGGCTTCGATGCGCTGATCTGCCCCACCGTGCCCATCGTGGCGCCGCCCGTGGCCGAACTGGTGGCCGACGACGACGCCTTCATGCGCGCCAACGGCCTGCTGCTGCGCAACACCTTCCTCGTCAACTTCCTCGACGGCTGCGCCTTCACGCTGCCCTGCCACGCACCGGGTGATCTGCCCGTGGGCCTGATGCTGGCCGCGCCCGCCGGCCACGACGCAGCGCTGGCCGGCGTGGCGCTGGCCGTGGAAGCTGCGCTGGCCGCCTGAACTTGTACCCGTGACGATGCGCCTGTTCGTACCCCTGGCGCTGCAAGCCGGCAGCGAGATCAGCCTGCCGCCCGGCCCCGCGCGCCACGCGCAGGTGCGGCGGGTGCAACCGGGCGACGTGCTGCAGCTCTTCGACGGCAGCGGCTGCGACTGGCCCGCCACCGTGCTGGCGGTGGGCCGCAGCGAGGTGCGCGTGCGACTGGGCGCGCCGCAGCCGGTGCAGCGCGAACTGCAGCGCACCCTCACGCTGGCGCTGGCGATGCCGGCCAACGAGCGCATGGACGCGCTGGTGGAAAAGGCCACCGAACTGGGCGTGGCGGCGGTGCAGCCGCTGATGAGCCAACGCTCGGTGCTGCGCCTTTCGGGCGAACGGGCGCAGCGCAAGCAGCAGCACTGGCAGGCGATTGCCGAAGCCGCTTGCGAGCAATGCGGCCGCGCGCGCGTGCCGGTGGTGGCGCCGGTGCAAGAGCTCTCTGCCTGGCTGGCCGCTTTGCCGAAGGCCGATGGCAGCCACCGCCTGCTGCTGAGCCTGCAGCCCGACGCGCAGCCGCTGCCCGTGCTGGTACCACCGGGGCCGGCGCCGGCGCTCACCCTCAGTGGCCCCGAAGGTGGCCTGGCACCCGAAGAAGAAGCCGCCGCCCGCAGCGCCGGCTTCGTGCCCGCGTCGCTGGGGCCACGCGTGCTGCGCGCAGACACCGCGCCGCTGGCCGTGCTGGCCTGGCTGGGCTTGGCCGGAACAGCTTGACAGCCTGCATGCCTGGGGCAGAGTCCAGGCCTCACTTCCAGGGAGTTCTGATGGTCTTGTTCAATGCCCTCATCGGCGCCATCGCCAGCCAAGCCGGCAGCAGCGGCGACAACCCGTTGCCGGTCATCGTCGGCCTGCTGAACCGGATGGGCGGCCTGCCGGGGCTGCTGCAGAAACTGCAACAGGCCGGCCTGGGTGACGAGGTCAAATCGTGGATCTCCACGGGTGCCAACCAGCCCGTCTCGCCCGATGCGCTGGGGCAGGCCCTGGGCGCCGACACCGTGGCCAACTTTGCACGGCAGCTGGGCATCGACCCGCAGCAGGGTCTGGGCATGCTGGCGCAGGTGCTGCCCCAGGTGGTGGACGGGCTCAGCCCCCAGGGCCAACTGCCCGCCGAGGGTTCCGACCTGGGCGTCCTGCTCGGCGGTTTGATGGGCGGTGCAAGCGGCCCTGGCAGCCTGCCCGGCATGCTCGGCGGACTGCTGGGCAAACGCTAGTCGAGCTTTCTGCCGAAAGCCGGGTCGATGCGCAGCAAGGCCGCCGCGGCAAACGAAGGCAGCGTGGCCACGCAGGCCCAGATGAAGAAGTTGGTGTAGCCCAGTTGGTCTTGCAGCCAGCCGGCCCACATGCCGGGCAGCATCATCCCGAGGGCCATGAAGCCGGTGCACAGCGCGTAATGCGCGGTCTTGTTGGGGTTTTCGCCGCCCGCGCCGTCAGTGCCAGCGGGCCCGTCGTGGCCGCCGGCAATCATCAGCATGTAGACCATGTAGGCCGTGAAGCCCAGGCCGTAGCCGAACTGCTCGGCGGCAATCGCCGCACTCACCGGCCACAGCCCGGCGGGCTGCCACAGCGCCAGCGCGATGTACACGGTGTTGGGCAGGTGCATGCACAGCACCAGCGGCCACAAGAGTTTTTTCAGACCCCCTCGGCTGATGAGCCAGCCGCCCAGCAGCCCGCCGATCGTGAGCGCGCCGATGCCGAAGGTGCCGTAGGCGATGCCCACGTCCTGCGTCGTCAAACCCAGACCGCCGGCTTCACGCGGGTCGAGCATGAAGGGCGTCACCAGCTTCAGCAGCTGCGCTTCGGCGAATCGGTACAGCAGCAAGAACGCCAGGATGCGCGCCACGCCCGGGCGCCTGAAGAAGGCCACGAAGACCTTCGCAAAGTCAGCGAAGAACGTGCGGCTGCGTGGCGCCGGGCGGTCGGAGGCCGGGCGCGGCAGCACGAAGTAATGCCACACGGCCACAGCGACAAAAAACACCGCCATCAGCGCGAACACCCAGGCCCAGGCCTGCGCCACCTGCCCGGTGCGCTGCTGCAGATAGCCCGCCAGATACACGAGCCCGCCCTGGCCGCCGATCATCGCCAGCCGGTAGCAGGTGCTGCGCACGCCGACGAAGGCCGCCTGCTGCGATGGCGGCTGCGCCAGCATGTAGAAGCCGTCGGCGGCGATGTCGTGCGTGGCCGAGGCGAAGGCCATCAGCCAGAACACCAGCAGCGTCATCTGCAGGAAGGCCGGCGCCTGCACCGCCAGCGCGCCCATGCCGAGCAACGCGCCCACGGTGAACTGCAAAGCGACGATCCAGCGCCGCTTCGTGCCCAGCAGGTCGACCACCGGGCCCCACAGCGGCTTGATGACCCAGGGCAGGTAGAGCCAGCTCGTCAGCAGCGCGATGTCGGTGTTGCTGACCCCCAGGTTCTTGTACATCACCACGGCCAGCGTCATCACCACCACATAGGGCAGGCCCTGGGCGAAATACAGCGGCGGTATCCAGCGCCAGGGGTGGCTGGGGTTGGCGGGCTTGGCGGCCGGGAAGGCGGCAGGGTTGGCGGCGGGCGGGGCGGCGGACGTCAAGGTGGCATCAGGCGTAGTGACAAAAGGCGTGCAGGCCCGCGATGTTCACACGGTTGACGGCTGCCCTTGCGGGCAGGGCCGCTCCATGCAGTGTTGTATGGATGCCGCATCGCTTGGGGTTGTGGGCTTGAAGCCTTCGAACATTGGTTATTCCCGATGGGCCGGCTTATGCTGAAAGGCAACACTCTTGCAGGGTGTGATCACTGGCGCGCCGGCATGCAGACCGGCCGCCCAGCAACCAATTCGAAGGATTCCGGATGAAGCTCAAGACCGTCGTCAGCAGCCTGGCGCTGCTTGGTTTGGCCAGCCACGCATCGGCGCAGGCGCAGACCGAGCCGCAGCGCATCACCATCACGGGTTCCAGCATCAAGCGCATTGCCG
>JBBSCV010000107.1:0-11047 GCA_038249925.1 Burkholderiales bacterium | reverse complement strand
GCCCCATGCCCAGCTGCCGGCCATGTTCGTCGACGACCCGGAAGTTCATGAACAGGTGCGGGCTCAGCTGCTCTTGCTTGAAGTCGTTGCGCTGCACGGCAATCTGCGTGCGCTCACGCACCGCCTTCAGCAGCACGTCCATCAGGCTGCCATGGCCGAAAGGCGCCAATTCGCAGAACTCGGCGGCGTAGTCGGGCAGCGGCACCAGGCGTGAACGTGGGCGTTGCTGCAGGGTCTTGCACAACGCCAGCACCTTCGCATGCAGCATGCCCGGCACCAGCCACTCGCAGCGCTCGTCGCCCACCTGGTTCAACGCATAGATGGGCACGGCCACGGTCACGCCGTCCTTGGCGTCGCCGGGCTCGTGCAGATAGGTGGCCGTGCAATCGATGCCGCCCAGACGCACGGTCTTCGGGAAGCTGTCGGTGGTGATGCCCGCAGCCTCGTGGCGCATCAGCTCTTCGCGCGTCAGCTGCAGCAGCTTCGGTTGCGTTTTGCTCTCTTCACGGAACCAGCGCTCGAGGCTGGCGCCGCTGCACACATCCTTGGGCAACTGCTGGTCGTAGAAGGCGTGGATGAGTTCGTCATCCACCAGAACGTCCTGCCGGCGCGCCTTGTGCTCCAGTTCCTGCACCTGCGCCACCAGCTTGCGGTTGTGCGCGAGGAAGGGCAGACGGGTTTCCCATTCATCGCCCACCAACGCTTCACGGATGAAGATCTCGCGCGCTGCCACGGGGTCGATGCGGCCGTAGTTCACCTTGCGGTTGTTGTAGATGACGATGCCGTAGAGCGTGGCGCGCTCCAGCGCCACCACTTCGGCGGCCTTCTTTTCCCAGTGCGGCTCGAGCAGCTGTGTCTTCAGCAAATGCCCGGCCAGCGGCGGTATCCACTGCGGCTCGATGGCGGCTATGCCGCGGCCGAACAGGCGCGTGGTCTCCACCAGTTCGGCGCTGACGATCCAGCGCCCCGGCTTCTTGCTCAGGTTCACACCCGGGTGGCGCCAGAACTTGATGCCACGTGCGCCGAGGTACCAGTCCTCGTCGTCGCTCTTGCAGCCGATGTTGCCCAACAGGCCGGCGAGCAAGGAAAGATGCACCTGCTCATACGTGGCCGGCGCGGTGTTCAGGCGCCAGCCGTGTTCGGCCACCACCGTCATCAGCTGCGAATGAATGTCGCGCCATTCACGCACGCGGCGTGGGTTGACGAAGGCATCGCGCAGCCGTTGCTCTTGCTGCCGGTTCGTGAGCTTGTGGCTGTCGACGCGCGCCTCTTTCTGTTCGGCGTGGCCGTGCACGCCACGGCCGGCTTCGATCCACTGCCACAGCTTCAGCGTGCCCATGAACTCGCTGCGCTCGTCGTCGAAGGGCTTGTGGCGTTCGTCGGCCAGTTGCGCCTTGTCCTGCGGCCGGTCGCGCACGTCCTGGCCGCTCAGCGCTGCGGCGATCACCAGCACTTCGCTCAGCGCCTGGTGCTGGCGCGCCTCGAGAATCATGCGGCCCACGCGCGGGTCCAGCGGCAGGCGGCTGAGCTCCACGCCGATGGGCGTGAGTTCGTTGTCGTCGTCCACCGCGCCCAATTCGGCCAGCAGCGCATAACCATCGGCAATGGCCTTGCCCGGCGGCGGCTCGATAAAAGGGAAGCTCTCAACCGTGCCCAGGCGCAGCGCCTTCATGCGCAGGATGACGCCAGCCAGGCTGCTGCGCAGGATCTCGGGGTCGGTGAAGGGCGGCCGGCCTTTAAATTCATCTTCGCCATACAGCCGTATGCAAATGCCGTTGGCCACACGCCCGCAGCGTCCGGCGCGCTGCATGGCAGCAGCCTGGCTGATGGCCTCGACCTGCAACTGCTCGACCTTGTTGCGCCAGCTGTAGCGCTTCACACGTGCCGTGCCGGCATCGATGACGTAACGAATGCCGGGCACCGTGAGCGAGGTCTCGGCCACGTTGGTGGCCAGCACCACGCGGCGGCCGTTGCCGGCTTCGAACACGCGCTCCTGCTCTTGCTGGCTCAAGCGCGCGAACAGCGGCAGGATTTCCGGCGGCGGGCCGTTCCTGGCGTGCTGCAGCAGATGGCGACGCAGATGGTCGGCAGCCTCACGGATTTCTCGTTCGCCAGGCAAGAAGACCAGGATGTCGCCGGGCGCAACGCGCCACAGTTCATCCACCGCATCGGCGATGGCGCTGTCGAGGTCGAACTCGCGGCTTTCTTCGTAGGGGCGCCAGCGTTGTTCCACCGGGAAAAGCCGGCCGCTGACCATGATCACAGGCGCCGGGCCACCTTTGCCGCTGAAGTGGTTCGCAAACCGGTCGGCGTCGATGGTGGCCGAGGTCACCACCACCTTCAGGTCGGGCCGCCGTGGCAACAGCTGCTTCAGATAGCCCAGCAGGAAATCGATGTTGAGGCTGCGCTCGTGCGCCTCGTCGATGATGATGGTGTCGTAGGCGCGCAGCAGCGGGTCGCGCTCGGTCTCGGCCAGCAAGATGCCATCGGTCATCAGCTTCACGCTGGCCCCCGGCTGCAGGCGGTCTTGAAAGCGCACCTTGTAGCCCACCACGTCGCCCAGCGGGCTTTTCAGCTCGTCGGCAATGCGCTTGGCCACGCTGCTGGCGGCAATCCGCCGCGGTTGGGTGTGGCCGATCAGGCCCGTGCCGCCGGCCCCCAGCCCACGGCCCAGCTCCAGCATGATCTTCGGCAACTGCGTGGTCTTGCCCGAACCCGTCTCGCCACAGACGATGACCACCTGGTGCTGCGAAATCGCGCGCGCGATCTCTTCGCGCCGGGCCGAGACCGGCAGCGATTCTGGGTAGGTGATGGGCGGGATGGGCGTTGGCGGCACACGCTGGCGTGCGGCGGCCGGGCCCGGCTTGGGGACGAGGTTCACGGGGCGCGGATTATGTCCGGCGCCCCGCGAGACTGCTGCCGGCCCTGCTGGGCCAGGCATTGCAACGACATCGAGGACGGCATCGCGAACGACATCCGGGACAGCATCGAGGACGGCCTGCTGCTGCACAATCGGCGTCCTCGTCGACCCCCCGTTTGCAGTCGATCCGCATGATGTCGGCACGCCCATGAGCCTCGTTTTCCCGCACACCTTCGTTCCGTGGTTCCGCGCCGTCGCGCCCTACATCCACGCCTACCGCGGCAAGACGTTCGTGGTGGCGCTGGCCGGCGAAGCCATTGCCGCGGGCAAGATGAACAACTTCGTGCAAGACCTCGCCATCCTGCACGCCATCGGCATCAAGCTGGTGCTGGTGCACGGCTTTCGGCCGCAGGTGACGGAGCAGCTCGCGGCCAAGGGCCATGTTTCGCGCTTTCACCGCGGCATCCGCATCACCGACCCAGTGGCGTTGGACGCCGCCCAGGAAGCTGCCGGCCAATTGCGCTTCGAGATCGAGGCCGCGTTCAGCCAGGGCCTGCCCAACACGCCGATGGCCAATGCCACGGTGCGTGTGGTGTCGGGCAATTTCCTCACCGCGCGGCCGGTGGGCATCGTCGACGGCGTCGACTTCATCCACAGCGGCCTGGTGCGGCGTGTCGATTCGGCAGCCATTCGCCGCGCCATCGACATCGGCGCGCTCGTGCTGCTGTCGCCCTTCGGCTTCTCGCCCACGGGCGAAGCCTTCAACCTGACGATGGAAGACGTGGCCACGGCCACCGCCATCGCGCTGCAGGCCGACAAACTGGCTTTCATGACCGAGATTCCCGGCATCCGCGAAACGCCCGGCGATCCCGAAAGCCATATCGACACCGAACTTGCCCTCATCGACGCCAAGCGCCTGTTGGCCGCCCTGCCCCCGCCCGCCTTGCCGACAGACCCCGCTTTCTATCTGCAGCACTGCGTGAAGGCCTGCGAAGGAGGCGTCGAACGCAGCCACATCCTGCCGTATGCCACCGACGGTGCATTGCTGTTGGAGGTGTTCACGCACGACGGCGTGGGCACGATGGTGGTGGATGAAAAGCTGGAAAGCCTGCGCGAAGCCACGAGCGACGATGTCGGCGGCATCTTGCAGATGATCGAACCATTCGAACGCGACGGCACCCTGGTGCGCCGCGAACGCACCGAGATCGAACGCGACATCGGCTATTACAGCGTCGTCGAACACGACGGCATCATCTTCGGCTGCGCAGCGCTCTATCCCTACCCCGAAGCCAAGACCGCCGAGATGGCGGCGCTGACGGTGTCACCGCTTTCGCAGGGCCAGGGCGACGGCGAAAGGTTGCTCAAGCGCATCGAGCAACGAGCGCGCGCCGGCGGCTTCGAAAGCATTTTCGTGCTGACCACGCGCACGATGCATTGGTTCATCAAGCGCGGTTTCACATCCGTCGACGCGGATTGGTTGCCCGAGGCGCGCAAGCGCAAATACAACTGGGACCGGCGCTCGCAGGTGCTGGTGAAAAAACTTTGAAGACGAGGACGATATGACGCGAATGGTGCAGTGTGTTTATCTGAAGAAAGAAGGCGAAGGCCTGAGCTTTTCGCCCTACCCCGGCGAACTGGGCAAGCGTATTTACGAGAACATCAGCAAGGAGGCCTTCGAGGCCTGGAAGAAACACCAGACGATGCTCGTCAACGAAAACCGCCTGAATCTGGCCGATGCCCGCGCCCGCCAGTATCTGGCGCGGCAGATGGAGCAGTTTCTCTTCGGCGGCGAGGCCGACAAGGTTGCAGGTTACGTGCCGCCCGCCGCCTGATTCTCTCGACGCCTGGTTCTTCGGCCCCCGGCGACCTGCTCCTGGTGGGTCGAAGGCGAATATCAGCCACGGCGTCTTGAGTATCCGCGCTTATATTCGAGTCCCTTGTTAAGACGGAGCCCACGAAATGGCCAAAGACACCCTCAGCGACTTGTTGGCCCAGAAGGCCGCTCTCGAAAAACAGATCGCCAGTTTCCAGCGCGAACAACGCAGCGATGCCATTGCAAAGATCAAGGCGATGATGGCCGAATATGGCCTGACCCTGGCCGACGTGGGCAACGCCAGCGCAGCCAGGCCCCAGGTGGCGGCAAAGCAAAAGGCCGCAAGCGGCAAGGTGGCCGCGAAATACCGCAACCCCGCCACGGGCGACACCTGGAGCGGCCGCGGCCTGAAGCCCAAGTGGATGACTGCCGCACTGGCGGGCGGGGCTTCGATCAGCGACTTCGCTCTTTGACCAGGCCGCGCAGGCCCGCCATGCTGGGGTCTGCTTGAGCCAGAACAGCAAATTCGCACCGCCTGACCCTCCACAGCGCAGCATGGCGCATCGGGCGGTCATGTGGCAGGCGGGTGCCAATGCCTTGCTGCGCGCTGGAATTCAGGCATTGGCTGCCATGTTGCTGACCTTTGCCGGCGCATTGGCCCTGAACCCCTGGGGGCCCTTTGCTGCGATGGGTCTGCCGGCAGGGCTGGCACTGGCGGCCCGCTTTCGCGGCGGCCGCAGCGCCTGGGCCGGCAGCCTGCTCGGTGTGCTGACGGCGTTGTTGACGCTGGGCATCGCGCCCTGGATGGCCCTGCTGGCCATTGCGCTGCTCGGCGCGGCCACCTGGGTCGGCTGGCTCGTGCTTCGGCGTCTGCGCTTCGACACCCGCCTCGAACGTGGCCATGACATCGCAGCCCTGGCCGTCGTCGGCAGCGTGGTGGTGGCCGCGCCAGTGGCGGTGGGTATTGGCGCAACGTCGGTGGCGCTCGGCGGCGCCGCCGCACTCTTTCCCATCGGTGCCGGTTGGGTGGCGCTGGCGCTGGGCGTGGTGGCCGGCAGCACGGCTGCACTGGCGCTGGAACGTAGTCTGGTCAACACCGCCAAGCACTTGCGCCCCGGCTGGCGCAGCGTGACCGGGCTGGGCCTGATGCTGCTGGCAGCCGCCGCCGCTGGGTGGATGCCAGGCCCCCCCGGCATGGCGTGGCTCAACGCCGCGGCGCTGGTGCTGCCGCCGGTGTTGCTGGTGATGCTGGCGCTGCGCCAACAGTTCACCTGGGCCAGCTGCGGCGTGGTGCTGGTAGGGTTGCTGGGCGCAAGCCTGGCAAGCGGGTCGAACGGATCAAACGGCCCAGGCGGCTCCAGCCAAGGCCTTTTCGTCTTCGCAGCGCCCAGCCAGGCAGCGCCGTTGTTGGCGGCATGGTTGACCGGCCTGCTGGTGCTGGTGCTTCTGGCTCACGCCGCCTCGGTGCAGTGGCGTGCACGCGCGCAGCGCTGGGAATGGGCCCTGGAGGGCTCGCGACTGGGCGTGGCCGACTGGCACCTGGCCACCGGCGAAAGCTTCGCGTCCGGGGCCTGGCGCTCGCTCAGTAGCCACACCGCTGCACCGTGGTCGCCGCTGGCCTGGCGCCAGCGTGTGCACCCTGAGGATCAGCCTCTGCTCGACCAGGCCATCCAGTCTTTGACCGAGGGCCACACCGGCCGCCGCGAACTTGAGCTGCGCACGCCGGCCGCCGGCAGCTGGCGCTGGACCGAGGCCACGCTGATGGTGATCGAGCGCGACGGCGCCGGTCACCCGCTGCGCCTGCTGGCCACGCTGGCAGACGTGCACGACAAGCGCGAGGCGCTGGAACGCCTGCGTTTGTCTGCGAGCTTGTTCCAGCACCTGCACGAAGGTCTGTTGATCACCGACCCCGACCTGCGTGTGCTGGACGTGAACCCGGCCTACACGCACATCCTGGGCGTGCCGCGCGATGAACTCATCGGCACCGTGCCTTCGCTGCTGCAACCCACGCCCGACGACCCCGTGGCCCGCGAGCAGCGCGCCGCCATGTGGGCCAGCCTGCGCGACCACGGCCACTGGCGCGGCGAACTGCTGGAGCGCCGTCGCAACGGGCAGGCCTGCACGCTGCACGCCACCATCAGCAGCGTGCCCGGCCCGGCGGGCGCGGTGGATGAGCGCCGCCACCACGTGCTGGTGATCAGCGACATCACCGAACAACAAAGCGCGCTCGACCAACTGGAACGCCAGGCCCACTTCGACGAACTCACCGGCCTGCCCAACCGCGCGCGCCTGTCGACGCTGCTGGCCGAGGGCATGCGCGCTGCCGATCGCGACGGTTACTTGCTGGTGGTGTGTTATCTGGATCTCGACCACTTCAAGCCAGTCAACGACGAGCACGGCCACGCCGCCGGCGACCGCTTGCTGGCCGAACTGTCAGACCGACTGCGCGGCGCACTGCGAGACCGGCCGAACTGGACCGACGCAGCGGCGCGCCTTGGGGGCGATGAATTCGTGCTGCTGCTGCGCGCCGGCACGCTGGAAGAAGCGCGGCTGGCTGTCGAGCGCGTGCTCCGCGTGGTGTCGCTGCCCTACACGGTCGACAGCGCGGGCGCAGCGGTGCAGGTCACCGCCAGCATGGGTGCCACCGTCTACCCTATCGACAGCAGCGACGCCGACACCTTGCTGCGCCACGCCGACCATGCGATGTACGGCACCAAGCAAGCCGGCCGCAACGGCTACTTGTTCTTCGACCCTGAACAACGCCGCCGCAGCGAGCAGCGAGTGGTGGCCATCGGACGCATTCAGGAAGCGCTGGACCGGCAGGAGCTGGTGCTGCATTACCAGCCCAAGGTCGACATGAAGCAGGGCCGAGTGCTGGGCTTCGAGGCGTTGTTGCGCTGGGAACACCCGCAGCAAGGCCTGATTGCGCCGCTGCAGTTTCTGCCGCTCATCGAGAACACCGGGCTGTCGTCGAGCATCGGCGACTGGGTCATCTCGCACGCGCTGGAGCACCTGGCCGCCTGGCGCCGCGGTGGCCTGGACATTTCCGTCAGCGTCAACGTTTCCGCGCGCCACCTGCAAGAGGCCGACTTCGCGCAGCGCCTCACCGAACTGCTGGCCCGTCACCCCGAACCGCTGGCCGAACATCTCGAGATCGAGATGCTGGAGACCACCGCCCATGCCGACATCGAAGCCACCTCGGCGCTGGTGGCGCGCTGCCAGGCGGTAGGCGTGCGGTTCGCGCTGGACGACTTCGGCACCGGCTATTCAACCCTCACCTACCTGAAGCGCCTGCCCGTGGACGTGCTGAAGATCGACCGCAGCTTCGTGCACCACATGCTCGACGACGATCAGGACCGCGCCATCGTGCAAGGCGTCATCGGCCTGGCGCGCACCTTCGGCTGCACCGTCGTGGCCGAAGGCGTGGAGAACCCGGCGCAGGCGCGCGCGCTGCTGGAGCTGGGCTGCGACATCGGCCAGGGCACGGGCATCGCAGCGCCGATGGCGGTGGACATGGTGGCCGCCTGGGTGCGCGACTACAAGGGCATGTTCGCGCTGGCCTCGACGCCGGGCCTGCAGCTGGCAACATTGCCGACAACAGTGCTCCCGCCAGCGACAGAGCCCGGGCTCGAAGGCGGGGTCGCTAGACTCGACGCGTGATCCCTGCCGGCTTCCTGCAAGAACTGATTTCCCGCGTCGACATCGTTGACATCGTCGGCCGCCATGTCGAGCTCAAGCGCGGCGGCGCCAACTTCATGGGGCTGTGCCCCTTCCACGGCGAAAAGTCGCCGAGCTTCTCAGTCAGCCCTTCGAAGCAGTTCTATTACTGTTTCGGCTGCGGCGCCAGTGGCGACGCCATCCGCTTTCTCACCGAACACCTGGGCCTGAGCTTTGTCGAGGCCGTGCGTGATCTGGCGCAAGGCGTGGGCCTGGCGGTGCCGGAAGAACAGGTCAGCCCGGAAGAACGCCAGCGGCGCGACACGCTGCGTGAGCGCCGCCTTTCGCTGGGCGATGTGCTGCAGCGCGCGGCTGACTTTTACCGCGCCCAGCTGAAGGCGCAGCCGCGCGCCATCGACTACCTGAAGCGCCGCGGCCTCACCGGCACCATCGCTGCACGCTTCGGCCTGGGATTCGCGCCACCGGGCTGGCGCACCTTGGCCGGCGTGTTCCCGAACTACGACGACCCTCTGCTCGAGGAAGCAGGTCTCGTGCGCCTGAAGGAAAGCGACGACGGCAGCGCTGCCACGCCAGGCAGCGACGGTGGCCGCTACGACTGGTTTCGCGAGCGCGTGATGTTTCCCATACGCGGTGTCGACGGCAAGGTCATCGGCTTCGGCGGCCGGGTGCTGGACGACAGCAAGCCGAAGTACATGAACTCGCCAGAGACGCCGCTGTTCAGCAAGGGCCGCGAGCTTTACGGCCTGTTCGAGGCGCGCCAGGCGCTGCGCGACAAGGGTTATGCCCTTGTGGTCGAGGGCTACATGGACGTGGTGGCCCTGGCGCAGAGCGGCTTCGCCAACGCCGTCGCCACGCTCGGCACGGCGTGCACGGCCGAGCATGTGCAAAAGCTCTTTCGCTTCAGCGACAGCGTGGTCTTCAGCTTCGACGGCGATGCCGCCGGCCGACGCGCGGCGGGGCGAGCGCTCGAAGCCTCGCTGCCGCACGCCACCGACTTGCGAAGCGTGAAGTTCCTCTTCCTGCCCCCCGAACACGACCCCGACAGCTTTGTGCGAGAACTCGGGCCCGCGGCCTTCGAGCAGCGAGTGGCGCAGGCCGTGCCGCTGTCGCGCCAGCTCATCGAGCAGGCCTCGGAAGACACCGACCTCGGCAGCGCCGAAGGCCGCGCACGCATGCTCGCCCAGGCCAAGCCGCTGTGGGCCGCCTTGCCCGACGGTGCGTTGAAGCGCCAGTTGCTGCCCGAACTGGCGCGCCAGGCTCAGTTGGAGCCGGCCGATCTGTCGTCGCTGTGGGGCCAGCAGCCGGCAGCCCCCGCAAGCCGCATTCGCGGCGCGCCGCCACCCGCGCAGGCACCGCTGCGCCGCGCCGGCCGGCGTGCACCAGCGGGCTCGGGCGACCTTGCACTGCGGCTGATCCTGCGTCACAGCGACTGGTGGGAACGACTCTCTGCCGACGACCACGATCTGCTGCACAGCCTGGGCGGCACGCATGGCGAGGTCGTGACCTGGCTTGAACGCCAGCTGGCGGAACATGGGCCCCAGACCTGGGCAACGCTCGACGAAGCAGCCGGCGCCGAGCCCTGGCACAGTGCCGCGCGCGCATGGGTTGAGCATGCCGCCCCTGACGAGGAGCAGCAGTTCACTGACCTGCAGCGCGTGCTGCATCGGCTGTCTGCGGCGCGCCTGGAAGAAGACGCGGCTGCATTGATTGCGCTGGGACCTACAGACCGCGCGCAGCTCGACCGCATCGGCGCCATCCGCAAGCGCATTGCAGACCACAAGGCTGCCGAACAGGCCTTGTCGCGCGAGGCTTGAGGCGTGGTCCACCGAGGAGGAATCCAACCCAGCCGGGTATAATCCTGCTTTTGTCGCAGCGGCAACAGTGACAACAGCACCTCCGGGCACCGACCACCCTTGAAAAGGGCACATGGCTACCACATCTGGCCACAGGTCACATCCTCCCGCAAGGGCTGTACACCGAGTGAGTTCACGCGAACTCGCCTGCCCGACATGCAAGCGCTTCAGCTCAGCAACCGGCCCTTCACACGGGCGGGTCGCGAGCGGTTTTTGAAGCGCACGCAAGTGCACTGCCGCACCATCAGCCCCAAGGAATCGCATGACCGCCAAGAAGCCTGCTGCCCCCGCCGCGAAGCCCGCCACGACCACCGCTGCCGCCCCGGCTGCGGCACCCATCGCAAAGGCGGCAACGGCTGCCCCCCAGGCCGCCAAGGCACTGACCAAGACTGCAGTGAAGCCTGAACCGAGCACGGCTGCCACCAAGCCGGCCAAGCCGGTGAAAGCGGACGCCGCGAAACCCGGCGCGAAGGCCATCAAGGCGTCAGCGAAGCCTGAAGCAAAGACCGACGCGAAGACCGACGCGAAGCCGGCGAAAGCGGCGAATGCGGCCAAGACAGCAAAGCCCGCCAAGGAAGCGGCCAAAGGAGCGGCCAAAGGAACGGCCAAGGAAGCGGCGAAGGCAGGCAAGAAAGGCGCCGATGCCAAGGGCCCGCCGGCCGAGGACGTGGACCTGGCCGACATCGAAGGCGAATTCGAACCCGAACCCGAAGCGGAAGCGGAAGCTGAAGTCGAGACCGAGGCTGAACCCGAAGCCGAAGCCGAGGGCGAAAAGGCCGTCAAGGCCAAGCCGCTGCGCATGAAGGTGAGCCGCGCGAAAGAGCGCGCGCTGATGCGCGAGTT
>JBBSCV010000106.1:0-11055 GCA_038249925.1 Burkholderiales bacterium | reverse complement strand
CTTTTCACAGGCCCCTCTCTCACCATGACTTCGAACCCGAACCCGAACCCGAACCCGGCCCTGCACCCCGCCATCGGCGAGGTCACGCGCCGCATCACAGAGCGCAGCGCGCCATTGCGCAGCGCTTACCTGGCCCGCGTCGCCCGCAACGGCAGGCGCGCGCCGGGCACCGAGCGCATGGGCTGCGCCAACATCGCCCACGCCTTTGCGGCCCTGCCGCCGAACGACAAGTTTCGCGTCGTGGCCGAGAAGGCGCCGCACCTGGCCGTGGTGACGGCCTACAACGACATGCTCTCTGCCCACCAGCCCTACGAGGGCTACCCGGAGCTCATCCGCGAACAGGCCCGCGCACTCGGCGCCACGGTGCAGGTGGCCGGCGGCGTGCCGGCGATGTGCGACGGCGTCACGCAAGGCCTGCCGGGCATGGAGCTCAGCCTCTTCAGCCGCGACACCATTGCGATGGCCACCGCCGTGGCGCTGACGCACGATGTCTTCGACGCGGTGCTGCTGCTGGGCGTGTGCGACAAGATCGTGCCCGGGCTTCTGATAGGCGCGCTGCACTTCGGCCATCTGCCCTGCGTCTTCGTGCCTGCGGGCCCGATGAGCAGCGGCCTGTCGAACAACGACAAGGCCAAGGTGCGTGAACAGGCTGCGCAGGGACTGGTGGGCCGCGAAGAGCTGCTGGCGTCCGAGAGCGCGGCCTACCACGGCCCTGGCACCTGCACTTTCTACGGCACCGCCAACAGCAACCAGATGCTGCTGGAAGCGATGGGCCTGCATGTGCCCGGCGCCGCGTTCGTGCACCCGCACGACGGCCTGCGCGAAGCGCTCACGCGTGAGGCCGTGGGCATGGCGCTGGCGGCCACGAAAGCCCGGCGCTACATGCCCATCGCGCACGTGGTGGACGAGCGCTGCATCGTCAACGCGATGGTCGCGCTCTTGGCCACCGGCGGCAGCACCAACCATCTCATCCACTGGGTGGCGGTGGCGCGTGCGGCCGGCATCCTGATCGACTGGACCGACTTCGCCGAACTGTCGGCCGCAGTGCCGCTGTTGGCGCGCGTCTACCCGAACGGCAGCGCCGACGTGAACCAGTTTCAGGCGGCCGGCGGCCCCGGCTATGTGCTGCGGGAATTGCTGAACAGCGGCCACATGCATGCCGATGTGGCCACCGTCAGCCCGCGTGGCTTGACCGCCCACACCGAACTGCCCGCGCTCGAAAGCGGCCGGCTGTCCTGGCGCTCCTTGCCCGAGAGCGGCGACCTCGACGTGGTGCGCCCAGCCTCGTCGCCTTTCAGCGAAACCGGTGGGCTGAAGCTGCTGCAAGGCAACCTGGGCCGGGCCGTCATCAAGACCTCTGCCGTGCCGGCCGACCGCCATGTGGTGGAAGCGCCAGCGCGCGTGTTCACGACGCAAGAAGACATGCTGGCCGCCTTCAAGGCCGGCGAGTTGAACTGCGACGTGGTGGTGGTGGTGCGCTTCCAGGGCCCGCACGCCAACGGCATGCCCGAACTGCACAAGCTGACGCCGCCGCTGGCCGTGCTGCAGGGCCAGGGCCACAAGGTGGCGCTGGTGACCGATGGCCGCATGAGCGGCGCCAGCGGCAAGGTGCCGGCAGCCATTCACTGCAGCCCCGAGGCCCTGGCCGGCGGGCCGCTGGCCCGGCTGCAGGACGGCGACATCGTTCGTGTGGATGCGCTGGCCGGCACGCTGCAGGCCCTGGTACCGGATGCCGAGTGGGCCGCGCGCACGCCGGCCACGCTGAGCGCGGCGCAGGCCGAAGTGAATGGCCACGACCTCGGCCGCGAACTGTTTGCCGGCATGCGGCGCAACGTCAGCGGTGCCGAACACGGCGCCATCACCTGGCTCTGAGCGCGAACTGCCTTCCCCTCATCGACACCTTCGACACCATGAACACGTCAGAGCTGGCCGAGCACGGCCCCGTCATTCCCGTCATCGTGCTGCACCGGTTGGCCGATGCCGTGCCGATGGCGCGTGCGCTGGTGGCCGGCGGCGTGCGTGTGCTGGAAGTGACTTTGCGCACGCCGGTGGCCCTGGCCTGCATCGCGGCCATCGCGCGTGAAGTGCCCGAGGCCATCGTCGGCGCCGGCACGCTGCGCAGCGCGGCCGACGCGGTGGCCGCCAGGAATGCGGGCAGCCGCTTCGGCGTCAGCCCCGGCTACACAGCAGCCGTGGCTGCAGCTTGCCGCGAAGCCGGCTTGCCGTTGCTGCCGGGCGTGGCCACCGCCAGTGAAGTGATGGCGGCCATGGCCGACGGTCTGCACTTCCTGAAGTTTTTCCCCGCCACTGCGGCTGGCGGCATTCCGCTGCTGAAGGCCTTGGCCGGGCCTTTCCCGGACATCAGCTTTTGCCCCACCGGCGGCATCACGCCGGACAGCGCATCGGCCTTTCTGGCCCTGCCCAATGTGAAGGTCTGCGGCGGTTCGTGGTTGACGCCGCAGGATGCGGTAGATCAGGGCGACTGGTCGCGCATCACGCAGCTGGCGCGCGCAGCCTCGGCCTTGCGGGCCTGAACCACCGAACAGCCGCCGAATGGGTCAACCCGGCACGGGCCGAGCACGGCCGGGCCGCCAGCCCAGGGCGTCGGCGCTCACCAGCGCCAAGCCTGCCCAGATGAAAGCAAAGCCCATCAGCCGCTCGTGGCCGAAAGGCTCGTGGAAGAGCCACACACCGATCAAGAGCTGCAAGGTCGGCGACAGGTACTGCACCAGCCCCAGCGTGGCCAGCTTCAGGCGGCGTGCGCCGGCAGCAAAACACAAGAGCGGCAGCGCCGTCAGCGGGCCTGATATCAGCAGCAAGCCCATCAGCGACACCGGCCCTGTGGCCAGCACGCCGTCGCGCGTGAAGGTCCACCACAACAGCGCCGGAATCACCAGGGGCGCGAGCAGAATGTTCTCCAGCGCCAGGCCTTCCAGCGCACCGAGCGGCGCCATCTTGCGTATCAGGCCGTAGATGCCGAAGCTGCAGGCCAGCGTCAAGGCAATCCACGGCAGCCGCCCACCTTGCCAGGTGAGCCACAGCACACCGCAGGCGGCCAGCGCCACGGCCACCCACTGGATGCGGCGCAGCCGTTCACCCAGCACCAGCACGCCCAGCAGCACGTTGACCAGCGGGTTGATGAAGTAGCCCAGGCTGGCTTCGACGACATGGCCGGTCTGCACCGCCAGCACATAGACCAGCCAGTTGCAGGCCAGCAGCAAGGCGCTGAAGCCGAACAGCGCCACGCGCCGCGGCTGGCGCAGGTTTTCGCCCAGCCAGGCCCAGCGCTGCTGCCAGGCCAGCACCAGCAGCACGAAGCAGAGCGACCACACCGAGCGGTGCAGCACCACTTCCAGCAGCGGCACCTGGGCGATGAACTGGAAGTACAGCGGGAACAGGCCCCACATGCCGAAGGCAAGCGTGGCGTAGACGAGGCCGGGGTTCATGAAGGGGGCGGATTGTGGCAGCGCCAGGGTGCGCCCGCTGTCGTAGCGCTCAGGTCTGCCCGCCGTCGACGTAGAACCAGCGACCGCCTTCGCGCAGGAACCGGCTGGTCTCGTGCAGGCGGTGCGCACGGCCGCCCAGCTTGCTGCGTGCAACGAACTCGACCATGGCGCTGTCGGGCCCCGTGCTGGCATGGCGCTTCACTTCGAGACCCAGCCAACGCAGGCCGGGCTCGAAGCTGAAGTCATCGGTCGGGCGCGTGCTCGCGTGCCAGGTGGCTTGCAGGTAGTCGGCCCGTTCCAGCACATACGCCGCATAACGTGAACGCATCAGCGCCTCGGCTTCGGGTGCCTGCAGGTGCAAGTGGCCCGCGTGCCAGCGGCCACAGCAAGCGGCATAGGTGAGGCCGCTGCCGCAGGGACAGGCTGCGGAGGAGGGCAGGGTGTTCATCAAGCGCAGTCTGCCTTCAAGCCGGCGGCTGGCGCAGCAACGTTCGGAACGGCGCAAACAGCCATGAGCGCATGCCCACCAGCAGCGTGTAGGCCTGCTTGTCGGCGGCCGGCAACTTCTGGCCCATCACATGCTGCTGCGCGAAGTCTTGCGCCAGACGCTGCAGGCGGTCGTTGAACAGCGCTGCCTGGGCCGGCGTCACCTGGCCGTGCACCAGCATCAGCAGTTCACCGGCACCGTCGAACCCGCCCTCGAAATAGTCGGCCACCGCGTGTTGGCGGAAGAACTGCATCACCGGGCCGTGCGCTCGCCAGCGAAAGGTCTTGTCGATCTTCAGCCGGTAGCGGTTGTTGGCGCGCAGTTCGATGAAGCCCAGCTTGTCCAGCGCCAGCAGGCAGGCCACGCCCTGCGGCTTGCTGAGGGTGTAGGTCAGCACGATCTGCTCGAGCGACCAGCCGCTCTGGGTGCAGATGGCCGCCAGCAGCAGCTTGGGGTCGGCCACCACGGCGCGTTCCTGCTCAAGCGTCAGTTCACGGCGTGGCGGGCTGGCCAGCGCCACCTCGCGCGCGAGTTCGGCGAAGTCCATCTTCAGCACCGCCAGCACTTCGTCGATGCGCGACAACGGCATGTCTGCCTTCGCGAACATGCGCTTGATGCTGCTCTCGGCCAGGCCCAGTTCACGCGCCACGTCGGCATAGGTCAGGCCAGCGCGGCGCAGTTCGGCCTTGAGCACGGTGACGAGGTCCTGGCTGCTGCTCATCGGAGGCTCCACAAAGTATCGCCAGACGATACCCGAAAGCCGAAACTTCTCCACGTTACCCAGGGGGATAGATACCCAGGGTGGAAACGAAGACGATGCACCCGTGTTCAACAAAACCACCCCCGCCATGCAATCACACACCGCCCCAGTCCGCCAAGACATGCACCAAGACAACCGCCAAGACATACGCCAAGACATACGCCAAGACAGCAAGGCCTGGCGTGTCCAGGTCTGGACCAGTTTCGCCGCCGCCGCCACGTTGTGCGGCACCGGCCTGGCCTGGCTGCCTGGGCAAGACCTCGACCGCGCCTTCATGGTGATGGGCTATCTCTTCACGCTGTCGGCGGCCTTCGCGGTCAGCAAGTACGTGCGTGACAACGAGGGCCGCCGTGTCGACACGCCGATGTGGGGCGCGGTGGTCTGGGGCGGCTTCGCGATGGCCATGGCGCTGACGGCCTGGGGCCTGTGGCGCATGGAGATCAACCCGACCTACAAGGCCTTCCTGGCCGTGAGCTGGCTGTTCCTGATCTCCAGTGTGTTCACGCTGGCCAAGACGCTGCGTGATGCGCATGAAGCCGCGCTGGCCTTGGCACGCCGCCACGGGCATGAGGACACCGTGCGGTGACTCCCTCCACCGCATCCACCCCATCACCCACAACGAGGACTGTCATGAAGAAGCTATGTCTTGCCTTGACGCTGGCTGCGGCACTCGCCGCTGCTCTCTGTGCCACTTCGGCCCATGCACAACGTGAAAGTGCGATCTCCGAGCTCAGCGCCTTGTCGGCCCTGCCCATCGCCGTCTCCGTGGCGGCGCCTGTGGTGCTGCTCTCGGCCGGCGCGGCCTTCACGGTGGTGGCGGTGGAAGCCACTTCTGCAGGCACCGTGTGGGTGCTGGAACGTGCCAGCGACGGCGCGCAAGCCAGCGTCACCCTCAGTGGCGCGGCCGTGGGTGGTGTCTCGGTGCTGGCCGGCGCCACGGTGGTGGCGGTGGCCAGCACCGCCGGCTGGGTGCTTTCGGCGGCCGGCAAGGCCATTGCCTTCATTCCCAATGAAATCGGACGTGCTTTGATTTACAACGAACGGGTGACACGATGAACGCCGTGCACCAACTTCTTGCCACGGCCGCCCTGGTCGCCACGCTGGCCTTCGGCGCTGCCCCGGCAGTGGCTGGCCGCAGCTGCGAAGCCCGCCTGTCCGATGCCAGCGCCGTGGTGCGCGGCCTGGATCTCGCCGAACGCACCGCCCGTGCGCTGGACGCCAGCGGGGCCGAGGTGGTGCTGCTGGCCCGCGCCGGCCAAGACCTGTCGAAGTACGGCCTGCGCTGGAGCCACCTGGGCCTGGCCTACAAGGAAACCACCGACACCGGCACACGCTGGCGCGTCGTCCACAAGCTCAACCACTGTGGCAGTTCGCGCGCCGATCTGTGGCGCCAGGGCCTGGGTGAGTTTTTCCTCGACGACCCTCACGAATTCCGTGTCGGCTATGCCGTGCTCTCGGCCGAACTGCAGAACGGCCTGCACGCCTTGCTGCACGACAACTTCAACGTGCAGCGCCTGCACAACCCGGCCTACAACATGGTGGCCTACCCGTGGGCGCAGCGGTACCAGCAGAGCAACCAATGGGTCATCGAAACCCTGGCCATGGCGGCCGAGCCCACGGTGCGGTCGCGCGAACAGGCGCAAGCCTGGCTGCGCTTCAAGGGCTACGAGCCCACGACCTTGCGCCTGGGCGCGATGACACGGCTGGGCGCGCGCATGAGCGCAGCCAACGTGGCTTTCGACGACCACCCCAACGAAAAGCGCTTTTCAGATCGCATCGAGACCGTCACCGCCGACTCGGTCTTCCAGTGGCTACAACGCGCCGGCCTGGCCGCGCCCATGCAGGTGCAACGATGATGAACCGCCGCCATGCCTTGTGTTGCGGGGCCGCGATGGCCGCCGGGCTTTTCACGGGCCTCTTGGCCACACCCGCACGCGCCGCGCTGCGCAACCCCTGCCGCGGCGCGCTGCCGCCGGCGCTGGCGCAGCACCCGCTGGTGCTCGCGGCTTTCGAGGGCGTGGACGCCAAACGTCTGGTCGACACCCACGCCCACCTGCTGGGCAATGGCGACAGCGGCAGCGGCTGCACCGTGCACCCTTCCATGCACCAATGGTGGCGGCCCACCGAAGTGCTGCGCCGCCGCGCCATCCTGAATGCGGCCTGCGTGTCGGCCGATGCCGCGTCGGTCGACCGCGCCTATGTGCAGCGCCTGCAAGCGCTGGCTGCGGGTTTCCCGGCCGGTGCACGCTGGTGGCTCTATGCCTTCGAGATGGCGCACGACGACGCCGGCCGTGCCGACCCCGAGCACACCACCTTCCACGTGCCCAATGCGTATGCCGCGCAGGTGGCTGCGGCCCACCCGGGGCGCTTCGACTGGGTAGCCTCGGTGCACCCTTACCGCGATGATGCAGTGACCGCCTTGACTGCGGCGCTGGACGCCGGCGCCGTGGCCGTGAAATGGCTGCCGAGTGCGATGAACATCGACCCGGAGGATGCGCGGTGCCGCAGTTACTACGACCTGCTGGCGAAACGCCGGGTGCCGCTGGTGGTGCACTGCGGTGAAGAGAAGGCCGCACCCGGCGCCGGCCGCGACGTGTTCGGCAACCCGCTGGCCTTGCGCGTGCCGCTGGCGCAGGGCGTGCGGGTCATCGCCGCGCATTGCGCATCGCTCGGCCAGGCCATCGACACCGAAAGCCGCAGCCGTCCCAAGGTGCCGGCCTTCGACCTGTTCGCACGCTTGATGGACGAGCCGGCGCACCAGGGCTTGCTCTACGGCGACCTGTCGGCCGTTTTCCAGCGCAACCGCAAGCCCGCGGTGTGGCGCACCGTGATGCAAAGGCAAGACTGGCACAGCCGCCTGCTGCACGGCAGCGACCACCCGCTGCCCGGGCTGATGCCGCTGTTTTCGGTGCCGGCGCTGGTGAAGGCCGGCCTGCTGCCGCAGGACGAGGTGGCGGTGCTGGAACAGGTGCGCGAGCACAACTCGCTGCTCTTCGATTTCATGCTGAAGCGCCGCCTGCGCTGGCAGGGCCAGGCCCTGCCGGCGGCGGTGTTCGAGGCTGGCGCGTTGTCACCGCGCCCCGCTACAGTCGCCGGCCCATGAGCGCCATTCCGCGCCCGTCTCCCCCGAGGAAGCCCGTGTCCACCACGACCATCCCAGCCGCCCGGCACGAACACCCCAACCAGTTCAGCCTGCTCGGGCAGCGCCGCTTCGGCCCCTTCTTCTGGGTGCAGTTTCTCGGCGCCGGCAACGACAACGTCTTCAAGTTCGCGTTCACCGTGCTGGTCACCTACCAGCTGCAGCTGGCGTGGCTGCCACCGGCCCTGGCCGGGCTGGTGATCGGTGCGCTCTTCATCCTGCCCTTCTTGCTGTTCTCGGCCACCAGCGGGCAGCTGGCCGACAAGCACGACAAGGCCAAGCTCATCCGCTTCACCAAGGACTTCGAGATCGTGGTGATGCTGTTCGCGGCCGCCGGTTTCATGCTGCAGAACGTGCCCGTGCTGCTGGCCAGCATCTTCCTGATGGGCCTGCAGAGCACGCTCTTCGGCCCGGTGAAGTTCGCCTACCTGCCGCAGCACCTGAACGAGCGTGAACTCACCGGCGGCAACGGCATGGTCGAGATGGGTACTTTCGTGGCCATCCTGCTGGGCAACGTGGCCGGCGGCCTGCTCATCGCCGTGCCGCAGGTGGGCGCGCAGTACGTGGCCGTGGCTTGCGTGCTGCTGGCATTGGTCGGGCGTGCGGCCGCGCAGGCCGTGCCGCTGTCGCCGGCCACAGACCCCGGCCTGAAGATCAACTGGAACCCCTTCACCGAAACCTGGCGCAACCTGAAGCTCGCGCACGGCAACGTGGTCGTCTTCCGCTCTTTGCTGGGCATCAGCTGGATGTGGTTCTTCGGCGCCGTGTTCCTCAGCATGTTCCCGGCGTTCGCGAAGGACGTGCTGCACGGCAACGAGCAGGTGGCTTCGCTGCTGCTGGTGGTGTTTTCCATCGGCATCGGCACCGGTGCTCTGCTGTGCGAGGTGCTTTCCAAGCGCCATGTCGAGATCGGCCTCGTGCCGCTGGGCGCCATCGGCATGAGCGTCTTCGCCATCGACCTGTACTTCGCCAGCCGCGGCCTGCCGCCGTCGCAGGGCTACACGCTCGGCGCCTTCATCGCGCAGCCTGCGCACTGGCGCGTGATGGCCGACTTGGCGCTGCTGTCGCTCTTCGCCGGCATCTACAGCGTGCCGATGTATGCGCTGATCCAGCTGCGCAGCCCGGCCACGCACCGGGCGCGCATCATCGCCGCCAACAACATCCTCAACGCCCTGTTCATGATCGTCAGCAGCCTGGGCGTGGGCGCGCTGCTATCGGCCGGCTTCACCATCCCCGAGGTGTTTCTCGTGGTCGGCCTGCTCAACGTGGTGGTGGCGGGCTACATCTTTCTGCTGGTGCCTGAATACCTGCTGCGTTTCATCGCCTTCATCCTCACGCGCTGCATCTACCGCTTCAAGGTGCGTGGCGACGAACACATCCCGACCCAGGGTGCTGCCATCCTGGTATGCAACCACGTCAGCTTCATCGACGCCATGGTGCTGATGGCTGCCAGCCCGCGCCCCATCCGCTTCATCATGGACCACCGCATCTTCGCCATACCCGTGCTGGGCTGGCTGTTCAAGCTGGGCAAGGCCATCCCCATCGCGCCGCAGAAAGAAGACCCGGCGGCCTACGAACGGGCCTTTGCGCAGGCCCGCCAGGTGCTGGCCGAAGGCGACCTGCTGGCCATCTTCCCGGAAGGCGGCATCACGCGCGACGGCACACTGGGTGAATTCAAGGGCGGCGTGATGAAGATCCTGCAGACCCACCCGGTGCCGGTGGTGCCGCTGGCGCTGCAGAACCTGTGGGGCAGCTACTTCAGCCGCGCCGAGGGTGGCACGGCGATGGTCAAGCCTTTCCGCCGCGGCCTTTTCAGCCGCGTAGGACTGGTGGCGGGGCCGGCCGTTGCGCCGGTGGACGTGACACCGGCAGTTTTGCGCGAACGCGTGGCGGGGCTGCTGACGGTGTGACGTCCGCGCACAGACCTGCGCCTGGGCTGCGCTACGATCTGCGCAACACTTCTTTCCTGAAGGGATCGAGCTCCATGACGCCACAGAATCTCCGCGTGAAATCGCCGGTCTCTCGCCTGACGGCACTGGCTTTGCTGCTGGGGGTCTGCGCGCTGCCGGCGCTGGCTGCCAGTTCGGCCTCATCGGCTTCGTCCGACAGCGCTTCCACCTCGGTGGGCAGCAGTTCGACGTCGATCCAGAACTCCAGCGAAAGCTCCACCGCCGACAACAAGGTGGCTGATGGCGATTACCGTGTCATCGAGGTCGCCGAAGCGCCCGCCCGCGCCGGCACCGTGCGCCTGAAGCTGCATGCCGTGGCCGAAGAAGCCCAGCAGGGCGAGTTCTTCCTCTACATGCCGCAGGAAGCCTACGACCAGAGCCGCCTGGGCCAGGGCAGCGTGATCACCGCCCGCGCCCGCGCCTACGGCCTGGAGTTCGCCACCGCCAAGGCCGGCAAGCCCTTCTTCCTGGTGCTGGCCGACGAGTGGTTCCGCGAACTGCAGACCAAGATCGTACGGCTCTGATTCACAGGTTTCTGATTCGCCGGCCCCTGACAACCGCGTTTTTGCGTGATGGCCGGCGCTGTGCGCTGGCCCTGCTGGTCACCCTGACCGGCTTGTGCAGCACCGGGGTGCAGGCCGCCTCGCTGCGCGCTTGCGACCCGCCCGACAACCTGACGGCGGCGCAGAAGGACAAGATCTTCTCCTTCGGTGCCGTCATCAAGGCCGAGCTGGAGAAGTCGGGCCAGCGCCTGGCACTCATCTCGCGCGCCGGGCTCGACCTCGGTCGCTTCGGGGTGCGCTATTCGCACGCCGGCTTCAGCCTCAAGCACAGCCCCGACACGCCCTGGGCCATCCGGCAGCTTTACTACGCCTGCGATGAAAAACAGCCCCATATTTTCGACCAGGGCATGCTGGGCTTTCTGCTGGGCATGAACGAGCCTGGTCTGGGCTACGTCTCGGTGGTGCTGCTGCCAGAAGACGTGGCGGCAGAACTGGAACGCGCTGCGCTGGACAAACAACAGGCGCTGCAACTGCTCGGCGCCCGCTACAGCGCCAACGCCTACCCCTTCAGCCTGCAGTACCAGAACTGCAACCAGTGGGTGGTGGAAGTGCTGGCGGCGGCGCGGGGCCGGCTGATGGATGACGGAGTGCAGAGTGGGCACAGCGCAGGGCAGGGCGATGCGCCCAAGCTGCGCGAACGCGCCCAGACCTGGCTCAAGGACCAGGGCTACAAACCCAGTGTGATGGACGTGGGTTGGCGCCCGCTGATGT
>JBBSCV010000105.1:0-11071 GCA_038249925.1 Burkholderiales bacterium | reverse complement strand
TTCGGGATGTGCCAGAGCCCGTCCAACCCGGTAGTGGCTGCTGCCACTGCGGCGGCTCTCGGTGTGTTGACGCCGATGCCGTGTGTTCCCGCCACGCCCGCACCATGGGTTCCTGGCTCGCCCCAGGTGCTGGTGTGCGGCATGCCTGCCCTGAATGACAGCTCCAAGCTCATCTGCATCTGGGGGGGCAGCATCAGCATTACCAATCCCGGCCAGACCAATCACATGATCCCGTGAAAGGCGAAAGCCCGCGTTCAGCGGGCCTTCGGGGGTGATGCAGAACGGCCGGTTCACGGCCGCAGGCTGAAGTTTTCAGGACGGCGGGGTGGCGCGGCCGATTTCGACGCGCCGGTTTTCCGGGGCGAAGGGGTCCTTGCTGTTCTTCAGCGCCGCGGCACCCACGCCCACCGGGGAAATCATCGTGGCGTCTGCACCCAGTTCCACCAGGAAGTCGCGCACGGCATCGGCGCGGCGCTGCGACAGCTGCAAGTTGGCGGCAGCAGCGCCTGAAGCATCGGCATGGCCCTCGACGCGCACCGTCTTGCCAGTGCCACGCTTGGACTTCAGCACTTCGGCGAAAACTTCCAGTTGGCGTTTCAGGCCATCGGGCAACTCGGCAGAGCCGAGCCGGAAGGACGCTGCAGGCAACGAATAGCGCACGGCAGGCTTGAAGCCCATGCACTTGAAGCCAGCGGCCTTCAGCTGTTCGCAGGCGTCCTCCGGGAACAGGCCTTCGGACACGGTCTTGGCGTCGAGCACGTTCTGACCCATGTCGACAGCTTCGGAAGCCAGTGCCGGCAGAGCGACCGCAACAGCCATGACCAACACACAACGTGCGAGAAAGGGGGTTCGCTTCATGGGAGCTCCTTGTCGGCGAGAGGGGGCCATCGCGTCGCTCGGCGTGCTGGCCAAGACCCAATTATCGGCTGGACGACAGCGCTGGCAGGGCGACGCGAAAAAACGAAAGGAAAATGATACTCCGCGCACGCATGTCTTCTTATCCTCAAGGCGAGGGTGGATTGATGCTCGGGATTTCACGCACAGCGGGGGCTGCAACCAGCGTGACGGCCCATGCCGGGACGTGTATCGTTGGGCGCAGGCCCGCGCATGGCGTGCCTCGGCACGCCGCAACAAGACGCATGAACCGCATCTCCCGATGACTTGGCACAACAAGGTGATGTGGACGGAGGGCATGTTCCTTCAGCCACAGCACTTCCAGCAACAAGACCGTTTTGTAGCCCGCCAAATCGACGGCCGGCTTGCGGCGACCACGCCATGGCACTGGGGCTTTGTCTCGCTGCAACTCGACGATGCGGCGCTGCTTCAGGGCCGAATCATGGTTTCGGCGGCCCGCGGCGTGTTGCCCGACGGCCTTGCCTTTTCGGTGCCCGGTGACGACCCCGCGCCGCCCGCGCTCGAGGTGCCCGTAGATGCCCGCGATGAACTCGTGGTGCTGGCGGTGCCGCAATCGCGGCCTGGCGTCACCGAAAGTGATGTCGAGGCGGGCGAAAGCTCGATGCCGCCACGTTGGCGCGTGGCAGACGTGGGGGTGGCCGACGTCCACGCTGCCAGCCTGCGGGAGGCCCCGCTGCAAGTGGGGCGGCTGAACCTGCGGTTGATGTTGCAGCGCGACCTCAACGACGGTCACATCGCACTGGGTGTGGTGCGGGTCATCGAGCGCCGTGCCGATGGCCGTGCGGTGCTCGACACCCAATACGTGCCGCCCATGCTGCACGCTCCGGCACAGCTGGTGCTCGACGGCTATCTGCGTGAAGTGCACGGCATGCTGCACCAGCGAGGCGAAGCCCTGGGTGCGCGCCTCGCGCAGCCGGGGCGCTCGGGCACCGGCGAGATCGTCGATTTCCTGCTGCTGCAGGCCATCAACCGCTTCCAGCCGATGTTCGCCCACCTGCAGCGCCTGCCCTTGCTGCACCCGGAACGTCTCTACGAGCTGTGCCTGGGCCTGGCGGGCGAGCTGTCCACCTTCCGTGAAAAGCGTCGCCCGCCGACCTACCCCGAGTACCGTCACGACGACCTGGCCAGCTGCTTCCGCCATGTGATGTCCGACCTGCGCCAGTCGCTGTCGCAGGTGCTCGAGCAGACCGCGCTGCCCATCGACCTGCAGGAGCGCAAGAACGGCATTCGCGTGGCCATCATCGGCGACGCCGAACTGCTGCGCACCGCGATGTTCGTGCTGGCCGTCAATGCGCAGATGCCCGGCGAAGCGCTGCGCATGCGCTTCCCCACGCAGGTGAAGATCGGCCCTGCCGAACGCATCCGAGACCTCGTGACGCTGCAGCTGCCGGGCGTGACGCTGCGGGCGCTGCCCGTCGCGCCGCGCCAGATTCCGTACCACGCCGGCTTTACCTATTTCGAACTCGAAACCCGGGGCAACGAACTGTGGAAGCAGCTCGAGACCTCGGGCGGCCTGGCGATGCACATCGCCGGTGAGTTCCCGGGTCTGGCCATGGAATTCTGGGCCATCCGCGGCTGAAGCGGCTTGCTGCAATCGCTGTTTTCGAAGAGGTTCCACGGATGAGCGACAACGAACAGCCGAAGGACCCCTTCGCCGCCTTCGAGTCTGACCGAACGGTCATCAAGCCGAGCGCTGGCCGCGGTGCGCGCGCAGGCACTGCGGCGGGCGCTGCGCCAGGTGGTGCGCCAGTTTCGGCAGGCAGCCCCGCCGCCCGCCCGGCACTGGCCGACGTGCCCATGCCCGAGCTGCCCGCCCATGCCAGCCTGAACCCGCTGGTGCAGGCGGCCGCACCGCTGCTGAGCGCCGCGCCGCGCCTGCGCGCCACGCTGCGCCACCCCGACCCTGTTGCCCTGCGAGCGCAGCTCGTCGAATCGGTGAAGCGTTTCGAGTCGGTCGCCCGCGCGCAGGGCCTGCCCAACGAGCAGGTGGTGGCGGCACGCTACATCCTGTGCACGCTGCTCGATGAAAGTGCTTCCAGCACGCCCTGGGGCGGCTCGGGCGCCTGGTCGTCGCAGAGCCTGCTGGTGCACTTCCACAACGAGGCCTGGGGCGGCGAAAAAGTCTTTCAGCTGTTGCCGCGCTTGATCGAGAACCCCACGCAGCATCGGAACCTGCTGGAGCTGATCTACGCCGCGCTCTCGCTCGGTTTCGAGGGCCGCTACAAGGTGCTGAACGACGGCAAGGCGCAGCTCGAAAGTCTGCGCCAGCGCCTGGCGGCCAAGCTGCGTGAACTGGCGGGCCCGGCCGAGCGTGATTTGTCACCGCATTGGCAAGGGGTGGCTGCAGCGCCGGCACGTCTGAGCGACGGCGTGCCGCTGTGGGCGGTGGCTGCGGTGCTGGCCGGTGTGTTGCTGGCGCTCTTCCTGCTGTTGCGCCTGACGCTGAACGCGCAAACCGATGCCACCTTCACGGCCTTGCAGACCATCGACGCGAAGGTCCTGGCGGTCGCGCCAGCGCCACCGCCGGCCACACTGGCTGCCGCACCGCCGCCGCGCCTGGCGCAATTGTTGAAGAGCGACATCGACGCCGGCGCGGTGGAAGTCAAAGACCTGGCCGATCGCTCGGTGGTGACGCTGCGCGGCGACGGTGTCTTCAACCCCGGCAGTGCTGACGTTTCCGGCACCGCCAGGCCGCTGTTCGAACGCATAGGCGCAGCGCTGAACCAGGTGCCCGGGCCGGTGCTGATTGCCGGACACACCGACAACCAACCCATCCGATCCTTGCGTTTTCCGTCGAACTGGCACTTGTCCAAAGACCGTGCAGCCAGTGTCAAGACGCTGCTGGCGGCCGAAGTGAAACCGGAACGCATGACGGCCGAGGGCCGTGCCGACACCGAGCCGCTTTTCGACAACGGCAGCGCCGAAGGCCGCGCGAAGAACCGTCGCGTGGAGATCACGCTCTTTGCCACGGCGCAGAACTGAGATGAAGAACTTCTTGCGAAAACTCTTGAGCCCGCTGGTGCTTGGCGTCCTTGGGCTGCTGGCCTTCTCGGCCATCGTCTGGTGGGTGGGCCCGCTCATCGCATTCGGCGAGTCACGCCCGTTCGAATCTGTGGGCGTGCGCATCGGCATCCTGGTGCTGGCGTGGGGCCTGTGGCTGGGTGTGCAGTTCTGGCAGGCGCAGCGACGCCGCAAGACCAACGCCGCGCTGCTGCAGGGCCTGGGCGCGGGGCCTTCGGCGAGCGACAAGGAAGCGCAGGTGCTGGCCACACGCTTCAACGAAGCCGTGCAACGCCTGAAGGCGGCCAAGGGCGCCAGCGCTTTCGGCGGCGGCCAGTACCTTTACGAATTGCCGTGGTACGTCTTCGTCGGCGCACCGGGTTCGGGCAAGACCACGGCGCTGATGAACGCCGGCCTGCAGTTTCTTCTGGGGGACGGCAAGGACGGCAAGGGTTCGTTGCAGGGCGTCGGCGGCACGCGCAACTGCGAGTGGTGGTTCACGCAGGACGCCGTGCTCATCGACACTGCGGGGCGTTACGCCACGCAAGAGAGCGACAAGGATGTCGACGCCAGCGCGTGGGACAACTTTCTCGCGCTGCTGAAACGCACGCGCCCGCGCCAGCCCATCAACGGTGTGCTGCTCACGGTCAACATCCAGGACCTGCTGCAACAGGGCGCGCCCGAGCGCAAGGCGCACGCCGCCCAGTTGCGCGCGCGCCTGAACGAACTGCAGACCAAGCTGGGCGTGCGCGCGCCGGTGTATGTGCTGGTGACCAAGGCCGACCTCATCGGCGGCTTCAACGAAAGCTTCGAAGGCCTGGCCAAGGACGAGCGCGACCAAGTCTGGGGCTTCACCTTCGAGCACGACGCGCCTGCCGGACAAGATCCGATGGCGGCCTTTCAGGCGCTCTATCAGCAGTTGCAGCAGCGCCTCGTGGCGCAACTCGTCGATCGCCTGGAGGCCGAGCGCGATGTGCTGAAGAAGAGCGCCATATTCGCCTTTCCGCAAGAGTTCGCGGCCTTGCAAGGCGTGCTGGCCGACTTCCTGCGTCAGGTGTTTTCGGGCGGTGGCAACGTCGAAGCCGCGCCGCGCGTGCGCGGTGTCTACTTCACCAGTGGCACACAGGAAGGTTCGCCCATCGACCGCGTGATGGGCGCACTGGCCTCGTCCTTCGGCATGGGCGGGCGCAACGCCGCCATCGCGCCGGGGCGCGGCAAGAGCTTCTTCCTGCACCGGCTGCTGAAGGACGTGGTGTTCGCCGAACGCGGGCTGGGCGCGCTGAACCCGGTGGCTGAACGTCGCCGCCATGCCCTGCGCATCGGCGCGATGGCAACCATGACGGTCTTTGCGGTGGTGGTGGCCGTGGGCTGGACGGTGAGCCGGGCGCGCAACCTCGACCATGCCGCGCAGGTGGCCGAGCGCTTGCCCGCACTGCGCCAGGCGGTCGAGAGCCTGCCACCGGCCACCAGCGCCGACCTGGCGCCACTGCCCACCCCGCTGGCCGCCTTGCGCGATGCCGCGAAGATCGAGGGCTTCGCCATCGATGCACCGCCGCTGCTGAACGGCCTCGGCCTGTACCAGGGCGACAAGCTCGACGCAGGCGCACAGATTGCCTACCACCGGCTGCTGCAGAAGGCGCTGATGCCGCGTGTGGCCGCCCGCCTGGAAGAGCGCCTGCGCGCCGCCAACAAGGACAACCTCGAGAACGCCTACGAGGCGCTGAAGAGCTATCTGATGCTGCACCAGCCAGAGCGCTTCGACGCCGAGGCGCTGCAGGCCTGGATCGGTGTCGACCTGGACGCCAACTACGCCCGCATGGCTCCTGAAGAGCGCGCGCAGCTGGACGCCCACGTCGCGGCCTTGCTGGCCCTGGGCCCGCCGCGGGCTGCCATCGCCCAAGACCCGAACCTCGTGGCCAGCGTGCGCGAGATGCTGGCGGCTTATCCGCTGGAATACCGCGTTTACAGCCGCGTGAAGCGCCAGTACCGCCCCGGCAGCGCGAACGACTTCACCGCCGCCGGCGCTGCCGGCCCGAATGCCGCCCAGGTGTTCGCACGCACCAGCGGCGAGCCACTGACCAAGGGCATCAGCGGCCTCTACACCAAGGACGCCTACCGCCGCCTGGTGTTGCCGGCCATCAAGGAAGCGACGCCGCGCCTGGCGCAGGAAGAAGGCTGGGTGCTGGGCCTGCGCGGCGACGCCGCACGGCTGCGTGATGCCACGCTCGGCACGGCCATCACCGACAAGGTGCGACGCCTCTATTTCGAGGACTACATCAAGACCTGGGACGCCTACCTCAACGACGTGAAGCTCGTGAAGCTGAACGACCCTGAGCGTGCGCTGGCTGTTTCTCGCCTGCTGGCCGCAGTGGATTCACCGCTGGCCGCCTACCTGCGCGGCGTGGCCGAGCAAACCAAACTCGTGCAGCCGGTCGCTGCGCCCAATGCACTGGACAAGCTGGCCAACCAGGCCAAGGCCGATGCCGCGCGGCTGGCCGGGGCCGGCCCGGCGGCCACGGGCGGCGCCGGTGGGCCGCTCGAACGCATGGTGGACGACCACTTCGCCGGCATCCACAGGCTGGTGACCGGCGAGCCGCCGCCCATCAACGAGACCTTGAAACTCTTCGGCGATCTCTACGCCCAGCTCGCGGCCGTGGACGCCGCCAAGAAGAGCAAGAGCCCGCCGCCACCGGCAGGTGGCGCCGAGAAGGTGAAAGTGGCCGCCGCCGGTCAGCCCGAATTGGTGCGCAGCATGGTCGAAGAAATGGCCGACGCCACCGCGGGCCAAAGCCGTGGTGCCGAGCGTGAAGGCCTGACGGCCGAGCTGAAGCCCATCACCGACATCTGCATCCGAAGCATCAATGGCCGCTACCCCTTCGCCAGCGGCAGCAAGGCCGATGTCTTGCCGGAAGACTTCGGCCAGCTCTTTGGCCAGGGCGGGCTCTTCGACGACTTCTACCAGCGCCGCCTGGCCGCCCTCGTCGACCAGAGCACCAGCACCTGGACCTACCGCCCGCTGGCCGACGGCTCGCGCCCGGTGTCGCCGGCAGCCCTGGCCGAGTTCCAGCGCGCGCAGCGCATCCGCGAGGTGTTCTTCCGCAGCGGCGGCAAGACGCCCGCCATCCGCATCGAGATGCGTCTTTCCGAGCTCGAGCCCACGCTGAAGGAGCTGTCGTTCGACATCGACGGGCAGGTGCAGAAGCTCACCACCACATCGCCGTCCATCAGCATTGCCTGGCCCAGCCAGCGCCTGGCTTCGGTGATCAAGATGACCACGGGTCTGGGGAACGCGGGGCCGCTGGTGCAGACCGAAGGCTCGTGGGCCTTGTTTCGCCTCTTCGAGCGTTTCCAGATCGAGCCGGGCAACGTGCCCGAGAAGTTCAGCGTCATCATGAATCTCGACGGCAAGCGCGCACGGCTGGAAGTCATCTCTGCCAGCGTCTTCAACCCCTTCCAGCTGCGCGAGATCAAGCAGTTCCGCTGCCCGGCGGCGCTCTGAGCCGGCCAGACGGTGCGAGCGTGACAGGCCCCGCAGCGCAGCCGCCTGGCTGGCACGGCAAGTTGCCCTCGCTGGGCGACTTTGCGTCGCGCCGGCTCGATGCCAGCTTCATCGAGCCCTGGGACAGCTGGCTGGCCGCCGGCCTGCTGGCGCTGCGCGAGGCGCAACCCGAGGGCTGGCTGGAAGGCTATCTGGGCTCGCCGAGCTGGCGTTTCCTGCTGATGCCCGGCGCGATGCCCGGCGAGGCCGGCGCGCAGGCCTGGGCCGGGGTGCTGATGCCTTCAGTCGACCGCGTCGGCCGTTACTTTCCGTTGACGCTGGTGCAGCCGCTGCACGGCGGGCCGGGCTCGACGCAGGAAATGGCAGGGCTGTGGCAATGGCTGGCGCGCCTGGACGAACTGGCGCGAGATGCGCTTTTCGAGGACTGGACCGCCGACCGCCTTGAAGAGGAACTGGCGCGCATGGCGCTGCCTGCGCTCAGCCCGCTGGCCGGGCCTGCTGAGGGTGGGGGTGCGGGTGCAGGCGCGGGCGCGGGCGCGGGCGCGGATGCGGGCGCACCGGCCGCGCTTGGTGCCATCGTCGAGCTGTCCGCGCCAGGGGTGGGCGATGCCGCGCTGCACATCGGTGCGCAGGCCCAGCGCGCCTGGGCCGAAGCCGCGCAGGGCCAGGTCTGGTGGCATGCGCGTCCCGACGAAAACCCGCCGCGCCTGCTGGTGTCTCGTGGGCTGCCGGCGGCCGCGTCGCTGGTTCGCCTGTTCGGGCCCGCTGCGACAATGTGAGCATCCGCAGCCTCCACAGCCCACCCCGGACATGACCCCCGACGACCCCGACGACGACCGCACCGTCATACGTCCCCCGGGCTCGTCGCCGCCCGCGGCTTTCCAGCGCACCGAGTGGTCGGCGGCTGGCATGCCTGCCGCGGCCGACAAGACGGCCGCCGTCCCGCCGCCCATCGACGACGGCGGCCACCTGCCCGTGGGCACCATGCTGGCCGAGTTCCGGCTGACGGAGCTCATCGGCGAAGGCGGCTTCGGCGTCGTCTACAAGGCCTTCGACACATCGCTGGAGCGCGAGGTGGCGTTGAAGGAATACATGCCTTCATCGCTGGCGCAGCGCATCGGTGGCGGCACGCAGGTGCAGGTCAAGAGCGAGCGCTACCGAGAGACCTTCGAAGCGGGCCGAGAGAGCTTCGTGAAGGAAGCCAAGATGCTGGCCAGCTTCGACCATCCGTCGCTGGTGAAGGTCTACCGGTTCTGGGAAGCGAACGGCACCGCCTACATGGTAATGCCGCTGCTGAAGGGCACGACGCTGAAGGACGTGCTGCGCGACATGAAGCGCGCCGACCAGCCCATCGACGAGGCCTGGTTGCGTGGCGTGCTGGGGCAGATCACCGAGGCGCTGCAGGTCATCCACACCGAGCAGGTCTACCACCGCGACATCGCGCCCGACAACGTGATGTTCCTGCCCGAGAAGGGGCGCTGGCTGCTGCTCGACTTCGGCGCCGCGCGGCGCGTCATCAGCGAACAGACGCAGGCGCTCACCGTCATCCTGAAGCCGGGCTATGCGCCGGTGGAGCAGTACGCCGAGATTCCCGGCATGAAGCAGGGCGCCTGGACCGACGTCTATGCACTGGCAGCCGTGGTCTATTTCGCCATCGTCGGCAAAACGCCGCCCCCCAGCGTGGGACGCATCCTGAACGACACCTACCGGCCGCTGGCAGAAAGTGCTGCCGATCGCTTCAGCGTGGGTTTCCTCACCGCCATCGACCGTGCCCTGGCCGTGCGGCCCGAGCACCGCACCCAGAGCATCGGCGAACTGCGCCAGGACCTGGGCCTGGGTGAGGTGGCGCTGGCTGAACACAACTACGCGACACAGCCGCTGCCGCCCGGCACCCAGATGCCCGCGCGCCCTGCCAGCGAACCGACGCGCGCTGCGACGGCGATCAAGACACTGGCCAGCACGCCGCGCGGCCTGGCGCCGGATGCGCGTGCGGCTGCGCCGGCTGCAACGGCCAACGCAGCGTCGCAGGGAAACGGCCAGAGCGACCGCAACGGCAACGGCAAGGGCAAGGGCTTGAAGATCGGTGCCGGCGTGGGAGCGCTGGTTGCCGTGGCCGTGGGCGCCTACATGGCGCTGGCACCCAAGCCACGGCCGGTACCGCCGCCGGTGGAATTGGCGGCTGCCCAGGCACCTGTGCCTGTCGTGAACCCGCCATCAGCCCTGACGCCAGCGCCAACACAAGCGGCCAAACAAGGCCCGGCAGCGGCCGCCACCTTCCAGCCGGCTCAGGAGTTCGATCGCGTGGTGCAGGCTCAGGCGGCTGGCTATGGCGTGCGGCTGCTGACGAACAAGACAAGCTACCGCATCGGCAGGGACTCCCTCACGATGACGGTGCAGTCCGAGCGCGAAGGCTATCTCTATCTCTTCGTGCACGGCGCTGACGGTGTGCTGATGCAGCTCTACCCCAGCATCACCTCGGGTTCATTGACGGTCAAGCCGGGTCAGGTGGTGAAGCTGCCGCTGGCCAATGAAACGCCGTTCGAAACCACCGGGCCGGCAGGCAGCACCGATCTGCTGGTGTTGGTGTCGCCGCGCCAGCGTGACTACAGCGCCATGGCCCCAAAGAAGGAAGGCACGATCCGCATCTTCCCCTCTGGCCCAGAGGCTGCTGTGCTGGCGTCGAAGTTCGATGGCAATGGGCCAGTCATGGCAGGCAAGGCACTGTGCCCGCCAGGAAAGGCTTGCGACGCTGAATTCGGCGCTGCCCTGGTGCGCGTGGAGATCGTGCCTTGAACAAGGCCTTCCTCAAAGAGTCCGATGCTGACGACGAGGAAGACCTGCCGGGCTTGCCGCCGCTGCCTGCCGGCACGCGCAACTACCTCACGCCTGCCGGTTACCGGCGCTTGCGCGAAGAGTTGATGACTTTGCTGGATGTCGAGCGCCCGAAGATCGTCGAGGTGGTGTCCTGGGCGGCCAAGAATGGCGACCGCAGCGAGAACGGCGACTATCTCTACGGCAAGAAGCGCCTGCGCGAGATCGACCGCCGCATCCGCTTTTTGACGAAGCGACTGGACATCGCCGAGGTGGCCGACCCCTCGGTGCACCACGGCAGCGACCAGGTCTTCTTCGGAGCCACTGTCACCTACGCCACGGCGGCGGGCGAAGAACGCACCGTCACCATCAAGGGCATCGACGAGACGGACAGCCTGCAGGGCGAGGTGAGCTGGATTGCGCCCATCGCACGCGCGCTGCTGAAGGCGCGCGTGGGCGACGAAGTGGTGCTGCTGACACCGGGCGGTGTCGAGAAGATCGAGGTGATCGCGGTCACCTACCCTGCGCCTTGAAGTCTTGAAGCCTTGAAGGCTTGAAGCCGGGCTCCGCAGAGCTCAGTTGAAGCGCGTGCGCGAGACCTTCATCACCACCGGTGAACGCCGCATCGTGCGCAACACCTCGGCCAGGTGCACACGGTCGCGCACGCTGATGAGCAGGCGCAGTTCGGTCGTTTCCTGGTCTGGCGTGGGGTCCATGTCGAGGTGGGTGATGTCGGCTTCGGCGCTGCTCACGGCCGAGGCCACCTGCGCCAGCACGCCCTTGCCGTTCTTCACCAGCACGTGCAGGTAGGTCTCGAACGGGCGGACCATCTCTTCGGCCCAGTCC
>JBBSCV010000104.1:0-11099 GCA_038249925.1 Burkholderiales bacterium | reverse complement strand
CCGATGCCGTCGATCAGCTCGATGCCAGTGGCCTCGCGCCACAGGGCTCGCGTGGCCGCCGGCAGCGCTTCGCCGGCCGACACGCACTGCCGCAGCGTCGTGGTGCGCAGCAGCGCGCCCTGCGCCGCCATCAGACGGTACGAGGTGGGCGCGGTGAACAGCACTGTGGCGCCGAACTGCTGGATGCCGTCGATCAGCTGTTGCGGCGAGGCCTTTTCGAGCAGCACGGTCGAGGCGCCCACCGTCATCGGGAACAGCACCAACCCGCCCAGGCCGAAGGTGAAGGCGAGCGGCGGGCTGCCGATGAAGACGTCGTCGGCGCGCGGCTGCAGCACATGCGGCGGCCAGCACAGGCAGATCGCCATCACGTCGCGATGGAAGTGCATCGTGCCCTTGGGCTGGCCGGTCGTGCCCGAAGTGAAGGCGATGATGCAGGTGTCGTCGGCGGCGGTGTTCGCGTTCTTGAACGTGGCGCTCTGGCGCGCCATCGCGGCCTCCAGCCCGTCGGGCGCGGTGCTGTTGAACAGCATCAGCTTCGTCAGCGTGGCGCACTGCGGCCGGGCGAGCGCCAATTCTTCGGCCAGCTTCGCATCGCAGAGCGCGTGCGTGACTTCGGCCTTGACGATCATCTGCATCAGTTCCTTGGCGCGCAGCATCGGCATCGTCGCGACCGCGATCGCGCCGGCCTTGATCACTGCGAACCAGCAGGCCGCCATCATCGGGTTGTTCGGCGCGCGCAGCAGCACGCGGTTGCCGGGCACCAGGTCCATCTCGTTCACCAGCACGTTGGCGATGCGGTTCGCGTTCGCCTGCAGGTCGGCGTAGGTCCAGCGCAGGCCAGGCGCCTGGATGCACAGGCGCTCGCCACGGCCTTCCCGCACATGACGGTCCAGCAACTCGTCGGCGCAGTTCAGCTGTTCGGGGAACTGCAGCGAGGGCAGGTCGAACAGGTACTGCGGCTGCAGCTCGGGGGGCGGCAGGTTGTTGCGGGCGAAGGTGTCGATGTGGGCGGTGGTCATGGTGCAAGCTCCATGCTGCAAGGAAATCGGCCCAGCCGATTTGGTTCACAACTAAAGTAAACAGATAGCAAAAGACGGGCCAGCGGACGGGGGTCGCCGGCCCCGGGTCACTGCGCCACTTCGCGCAGCAGGTCGCGGCCGATGATCAGCTGCTGCACCTCGGTGGCGCCTTCGTAGATGCGCAAGGCGCGGATCTCGCGGTAGAGCCGCTCCACCGGCTGGTCGCTGACCACGCCCAGACCGCCCCAGAGCTGCACCGCCGCGTCGATCACCTGCTGCGCGCCTTCGGTGGCGGCCATCTTGGCCATCGCCGCTTCGCGCGTCACGCTGTGGCCCTGGTCGCGCATCCAGGCGGCGCGGTAGGTCAGCAGTGCGGCGCTGTCGATGGTGGTCGCCATCGTCGCGAGCTTGGCTTGCGTGAGCTGGAAGTCGCCGAGCACGCCTTTGAACATCTTGCGCGTGGCAGCGCGCTGCAGGCCGTGGTCCATCGCGCAGCGGGCGAAGCCGAGCGAGGCGGCGGCCACCGAGGTGCGGAACACGTCGAGCGTGCGCATCGCGACCTTGAAGCCTTCGCCTGCGCCACCGATGCGCTGCGTGAGCGGAATGCGGCAGTCGGTGAAGCGCAGCCGCGCCAGCGGGTGCGGCGCGATGACTTCGATGCGCTCGGCGATCTCGAAACCCGGTGTGCCGGCATCGACGATGAAGGCCGAGATGCCGCGTGCGCCGGGCGCTTCTCCGCTGCGTGCGAAGACGACGTAGAAGTCGGCGATGCCGCCGTTCGAGATCCAGGTTTTCTCGCCGTTCAGCACGACATGGTCACCGTCAACGCCATCCACGCGGGCTTCGCAGGCCATCGCCGCCACGTCCGAGCCCGCGTCGGGCTCGGACAGTGCGAACGCGGCGATCGCGTCGCCACGCGCCACGCGCGGCAGGTAGCGCGCCTTCTGCGCGGCGCTGCCGTCGAGGCTGATAGCGCCCGAACCCAGGCCTTGCATCGCGAACGCGAAGTCGGCCAGGCCGTTGTGGCGCGCCAGCGTCTCGCGAATCAGGCACAGGCTGCGCGTGTCGAGCACCTCAGCCGCGCCGCCGTTCGCCGTGCCGCCGACCGCATGGCGCAGCCAGCCGCCGTCGCCCAGCGCGCGCACGCAGGCGCGGCAGGCGGCGTCGGTCTCGTCGCCACGATCACCATGCAGGTGCGCGACGTGCTCGGCCGCCCAGGCATCGAGTGCCAGCGCCAGTTCGCGGTGACGGGGTTCGAAGAACGGCCAATCGAGGTATCGGGTGTCGCTCATCGTGTGGTCCTCAGTCGCCCTGGAAGACCGGTTTGGCCTTCGCGCTGAATGCGTCGTAGGCGCGCTTGAAGTCTTCGGTCAGCATGCACAGCGCCTGCGCCTGCGCTTCGGATTCGATGGCTTCGTCAACGCTCATCGCCCATTCCTGCTGCAGCATGGTCTTGGTGATGCCGTTCGCGAAAGTCGGGCCGTGAGCGATGTCGTGTGCCAGCGCAAGCGTTTCGGTCAACACCGCCTCGGGCGCGCACACGCGGTTCAGGAAGCCCCACTGCGCCGCCTCTTCGCCGCCGAGCGCACGGCCGGTGTAGAGCAACTCACTGGCGCGGCCCTGGCCGATGATGCGCGGCAGCATCGCGCAGGCGCCCATGTCGCAGCCGGCCAGACCAACGCGGTTGAACAGGAAGGCGGTCTTGCTGCGGGCCGTGCCCAGGCGCAGGTCGGACGCCATCGCGATGATCGCGCCGGCACCGGCGCACACGCCGTCGATGCTCGCAACGATGGGCTGCGGGCAGTGCCGCATCGCCTTCACGAGCGCGCCGGTCATGCGCGTGAACATCAGCAGTTCGGGCGCGCTGAGGCCGATCAGCGGGCCGATGATCTCGTGCACGTCGCCGCCCGAGCAGAAGTTGTCGCCGGCACCGTGCACGACGACGGCCTTCACGTCGTCTGCATAGCGCAGCGCCTCGAACAGGTCGCGCAGTTCGGCATAGGACGCGAAGGTGAGCGGGTTCTTGCGCTCGGGGCGGTTCAGCGTGACGATGCCGACGCGGTCGACCACGGCCCACCCGAAGTGTTCGGCGTCGTAGCCGGCGAGCGGTTTGCGGTTGCCTTCAATGAGGCTGGGGTCGAGCTTGGCGGTCATGGTCGCTGTCTCCTGGCGATCAGGCCGCATCCTTGTCGGCGGCCGTGGTTTGAATGTCGGTGAGCTGCACGCGCAGCCGACCGAGCAGGTCCTGGAGTTGCGCCTTCTGCGGCAGCGTCATACCGGCGAAGATGGCGACGACCCAGGCTTCGTGCACCGAAGCGATCTCGTCGAACAGCTTGCTGCCCTTTTGGGTCAGCGAGACGCGGTACGAGCGCCGGTCTTCCGGTTCGGCGGTGCGTTCGACCAGGCCTTCCTTTTCGAGCTCGTCGGTCAGGCCGGTGACGTTGCCGCCGGTCACCATCAGAAAGCGCGACAAGGCGCTCATGCGCAGGCCGGCCGGGTTGCGGTGCAGTTGGGCCAGGTAGTCGAAGCGCGCCAGCGTCATGCCGAACTCGGCGCGAAGGCGCTTGCGGATCTCGGTCTCGATCTGGGTGCTGCACGACAGCAGCCGCAGCCAGACCTTCAGGGACTGGTGGTCGTCTGAGGCGATGCGACCTTCGAGCCCGATGCTTTCGTCCCCAAGCAAGGGAATCAATTCAGATTTGCTGGCTCGTTTCACATCACCTCCCCACCGGACACGGAAATGCACTGGCCGGTTACCGCACCAGCGCCGTCGGAACACAGCCAAAGCACGGCTGCCGCCACCTCAATGGGTTGCACGATGCGGCCCTGCGGATTCGACTTCTCGAACTCGGCTCGCGCCTCGGCGTCGCTGCGGCCGGTGGTGGCCACCACCTTCGCGATGCTGGCGGTCAGGATCTCGGTCTCGGTGTAGCCGGGGCAGACCGCGTTGACGGTGATGCCCTTCTTCGCGACTTCGAGCGCGAGCGCCCGTGTCAGGCCGACGACGCCGTGCTTGGCCGCCACATAGGCCGAGACATAGGCATAGCCGCGCTGGCCGGCCGTGCTGGCGATGTTGACGACCCGGCCGTGGCGGGCGGCGAGCATGTCGGGCAGGGCCTGCTGCGTGCAGAGAAACGTGCCGGTCAGGTTCACGGCGATCAGCCGCTGCCACAGCGCGAGGCTTGTCTTGCCGAAGGGCGCGGCTTCGGCCTGGCCGGCGTTGTTGACCAACAGGCTGATGGGGCCGTGTGCGGCTCGGGCCGCGACGAAGGCCCGCTGCACTGCGCCTTCGTCGCTTACATCGACCGAGACGGCGACAGCGCCGCCAGGCAGTTCGGCGGCCAGCGCTTGCAATGCATCGAGGCGGCGGCCCATCAGCGTCAGTCGGACACCTTGCGCCGCGAGGGCTCGAGCGATCGCGGCGCCGATGCCTTGCGCGGCGCCGGTGACGACCGCGTGGTGCCCGGTCAGTGATGGCATGTGGCCGGCTCCGTGCGTTCGGCGCTTGCCTTGTTCGGTGGCGGTTCGTCGTTGGGGGGCGGCGCAGCCGAGGTGGCGTCCCCGCTCGTGGGGCACCACCGCCTCTGACGCGAAGGCGCAAACGCAAACGCAAACGCAAACGCATTCGCAACCGCAACCGCAACCATCTCAGGCCGGCTCTTTCTCGGCCGGCCCTGCCGCCAGGGCTGCCTGGGCCGCCTTCTCGCGGGCGAACAGCGATTCCATCTGCCCCTTGCCTGCCAGGTATTGCTTCGGCCACGTGATGGGCGTGTAGCCGATCTTCGCGGCTTCGGTCAGCGTCCAGGCCGGGTTCGCGAGGTGCGGTCGGGCGACGGCGCAGAGGTCGGCACGGCCAGCGGCGATGATGCTGTTGACGTGATCGGCCTCGGAAATCGCACCGACCGCCATCGTCGCGATACCGGCTTCGTTGCGCACGCGGTCCGAGAACGGTGTCTGGAACATGCGGCCGTAGATCGGCTTTTCGAGCTTGCTGACCTGGCCGGACGAGCAGTCGATGAGGTCGGCACCCGCTGCCTTGAAGGCCCGCGCGATCTCGACCGCGTCGCTCGGCGTGATGCCGCCTTCAACCCAGTCGTTCGCCGAGATGCGCACCGATATCGGCAGGTGTTCGGGCCACGCGGCGCGCACGGCCTTGAACACTTCGAGCGGGTAGCGCAGGCGGTTTTCAAGGCTGCCGCCGTATTCGTCGGTGCGCTGGTTCGTCAGCGGCGAGATGAACGACGACAGCAGATAGCCGTGTGCGCAGTGCAGTTCCAGCCAGTCGATGCCGGCCTTCGCCGACCACTCGGTGCTGCGCACGAAATCGGCCGTCGTGCTGATCATGTCGGCGCGCGTCATCGCGGCCGAGATCTGGCTCACGCCTTCCAGGTACTGCTGGCGCGAGGCCGACAACAGCGGCCAGTTGCCCTCGGTCAAGGGCCGGTCGATGCCTTCCCAGGCGAGGCGGGTCGAGGCCTTCGCACCGGCGTGGCCGATCTGCATCGCGAACCTGGCGTCGCTGTTGGCGTGGATCCAGTCGGCGATGCGCTTCCAGGCCTGGAACTGCTCCTCGGTGTACATCCCCGGGCAGCCGGGGGTGATGCGGCCTTCGGCGCTGACGCAGGTCATCTCGGCGAACACCATGCCGGCGCCGCCCATGGCGCGGGCCCCGAGATGCACCAGGTGGTAGTCGCCGGCAATGCCGTCTTTCGCGCTGTACTGCGCCATCGGCGAGACGACGACACGGTTCTTCAGCGTCACGCTGCGCAGCTTGAAGGGGGTGAACATGGGTGGCGGCGGAGCGGCATCGCTTGCCACCGTCAGGCCTGCCTGCTCGGCGAACCAGCGCTCGAAGCCCTCGAGCCAGGCTTTGTCGCGCAGCCTCAGGTTCTCGTGCGAGATGCGTTGCGAGCGCGTCAGCATCGAGTACATGAACTGCTCGGGCGGCAACGAATCGGCATAGCGCTCGCCCACCGACTCGAACCATTCCATCGCGTTCCAGGCCGCGTTCTGCAGCCGCAGCACGTCGATGCTGCGCAAGGCCTGGTACTCGGCCAGCACTTGCGGGATGTGGTCGGCCGTTTCACCGAAGCGGCGGAACTGGCGGGTGAGTTCGATGGCGTCTTCGATGGCGAGCTTGGTGCCCGAGCCGATCGCGAAGTGGGCGGTGTGCACCGCGTCGCCCATCAGCACCACATGGCTCTTGCCGTTGAACAGCGACCACTGTTCGCACTTGACGCGCTGGAAGTTCAGCCATGCCGAGCCGCGCAGGTGGCGTGCGTTGCTGAGCAACTTGTTGCCCTGCAGGTGCGCGCCGAACAGCTTCTCGCAAAAGTCTATCGATTCGTCGACGCTGTACTGGTCGAGGCCATGGGCCTTCCAGACGGGCTCCGGCGTTTCGACGATGAAGGTGGTGGTCTTGTCGTCGAACTTGTAGACGTGGGCCTGGAACCAGCCGTGCTCGGTCTTGACGAAGGTGAAGTTGAACGCGTCGTAAAGGCGCGTGGTGCCGAGCCAGATGAAGCGGTTCGGGCGCGTCACCACATCGGGCTTGAAGACTTCGGCGTACTTGGTTCGGATGCGGGAGTTGATGCCGTCGGACGCGATGACGAGATCCGCATCGGGGAAGTCGGCGTCGGAATCGACATCTTGCTCGAACTTCAGCACCACGCCCAGCGCCTCGCATCGCTGTTGCAGGATGTTCAGCAGCTTCTTGCGGCCGATGCCGACGAAGCCGTGGCCGCTGCTGCGGATGTAGCGGCCCTTGATTTCGAGTTCGATGTCGTCCCAGTGGTTGAAGGCCTGCTCGATCTCGGCAGCGGTTTCTGCGTCCCACTGGCGCATGTTGGCCAGCGTGGCATCGGAGAACACCACGCCCCAGCCGAAGGTGTCGTAGGGCTTATTGCGCTCGACGACCCTGATGTCGTGAGCCGGGTTGCTCTTCTTCATCAGCAAGGCGAAATACAGGCCGGCCGGCCCACCACCGATGCACACGATCTTCAAGCTGGCTCCACTTGCAATGAAGTACAGGGACGTGCGAGTTTTAGCGACAATAGTTTAGATGTCAAGAGATATGCAAGTGCGATTTCAAGCGCGAGTCAGGTGGAACTGTGGAGCGCCGCACGCCCGCCCCCGCACCGTCGTGGTTCATGCGCATTGACAAGCCACCGCAGCGACTCGCGGCTGGAGCCGTTGAGGACCTTGGGGCGTTCAGTTCGAGGCTACTGCGCTGACTGTCGGCGATCGCGGCAGCGATGCCGATTGCTCGGCACCCCCCCGCACAGATTACGACTACCCCGGTAATGGAGAAACCCTGGCTGACGACCCCGAAGCGGTCGTGCAAACCTTCATGCGCAGTTGCGACGCTGGCAACACACTGGACGATTTCGAGTCTTTGGTCTGTCGCCATGCCATTTCTCAAGCCAGCGGCAACCTGGTGATCGCAGCGCGGTGCATCGGCTTGACGCGGGCACAGTTGGCGTATCGCTTGAGATCGCGCGTTGAATGCGCCTCCAGACCGGCGACGGCCTCATGGATGCAGCTCATCGTTGAGGGATGAAGGTCGGAGAAATGCGATGCGGCTCTGGTTCCGCTGCCTGTCGCTTTACCGCGCCTGGAGCTGATCCTTGAGCAGGCCGGCCAGGGCCACTGTGGCCTGGTCCAGCAGCGGTCCCCGCGGCCGCTGGGCCGAAGTGGCGATGTACAGCGTGGTCGCCAGCAGTTGCCCCGCGTCGGTGCGGATGGGCCGGGCGTTGAGTTGCGCCTCGCCCGCCCTGCCGCGCACGGCGTTAAGCGGCAGCACGGCATGCAGGGCGTGGCGCTGCACCAGGTCCAGCATGGCAGACACGCTCTCGATCTCCAGCGCAACGCGGGGTCTGAGGCCGGCTTCGGCCATTACAGTCTCCACACGCATGCGGATGGCGTGCGGGCGGCTGGGGATGACCAGGTCGCGTTCGGCCAGTTGCGCCAGCGTGACGGGGCGGCCCACCAGCGCGCCAGCCCTGTTTGGGCGTGCCGACAGCAGGTGCAGCCGATCCTGCAGGACCGGCTGCAAGTCCACTGCCGCTGAAGGCACGGCGTTGTAGACCACGGCGCAATCGATGCGACCCTGCGCCAGCCATTCCAGGGTGTAGGTGGACAGGCCTTCGACGACGCTCAACGTGGCACGCGGGAAGCGCTCCCGAAAAGTCTCCACCAGCGGCGCCGTCAGAGTGCGGCTGATGCTGGGCGGCAGGCCGATGCTCAGCAGCCCACTGGCCGCACCCCGCTGGTCTTCCAGGTCCTGCCGGGCACGCTCCACCTGCTGCAAGATGCCGCGGCCATGGGCCAGAAGCCGCGTGCCGGCCGGCGTGAGCGTGACGCCTCGACCGTTGCGGTCGAACAGGGGTTGGCGTAACTCGACCTCCAGGCTGCGCACCTGGCGGCTCAGCGCCGGCTGCGCAATGCGCAGCACGCTGGCGGCGCGGGTGAAGCTGCCCAGGTCGGCAATCTGCACGAAATACGCAATCTGCTTCAGATCCACGCGGTCGATGATATGCCGCTTCGGCCTAACAGCTAGTGCGGGAATCGCGTTGTCGACAGAGCTTGCGCACGCAAGAATGGGCTCGGTGAAAATCACCGGCATCTCCTCCATGGCCACCTGGCAAGTGTTGGCCGACCTGGCCAGCTCTTACGAACAGCAGACCGGCGTGTCGGTCGCCATCACCTCCGTGGGCGGCGTGGATGCGGTCAAGCGGCTGAAGGCCGGCGAGGCCTTTGACGTGGTGTTTCTGGCCGCCGAGACCGTCGACAAGCTCATCGCGTCGGGCCATGTGCGCAGCGGAGGCAGGGTGGATCTGGTGCGGTCGCCCGTGGCGGTGGCCGTGCGCGCTGGCGCGCCGGTGCCGGACATCGCCTCCGAGGACGCCGTCAAACAAGCCGTGCTGGCGGCACCCAGCATCAGCTTTTCCACCGGGCCCAGCGGCGTGTTCCTGCGCCAGCTCTTGGCGCGCTGGGGCATTGCCGAGCAGATCGCGCCGCGGCTGGTGCTGGCGCCACCCGGCGTGCCGGTGGGCAGCCTGGTGGCGCACGGCGACGTGGCGCTCGGCTTGCAGCAGTTGAGTGAACTGATGAACCTGCCCGGCGTTGCCGTGGTCGGCACGCTGCCATCTGCCATCGCCTGCATCACCACCTTCAGCGCCGGCCAGGGTCTGGCCTGCGCCCAGCCCGACGCCGTGCGCGCGATGCTGGCGTTCATGACGTCACCCGCATCGTCTGCCGCCATCCGCCGCCACGGCATGGAACCGGCCTGAAGACAAGGAAACGGCAACCATGATCATCGACTGCCACGGCCATTACACCACCGCGCCCAAGGCGCTGGAACAGTGGCGCAACCAGCAGATCGCCGGCATCAAGGGCAGCGCGCTGAAGCCCCGGGTCGCGGACCTGACCATCAGCGACGACGAGCTGCGCGACAGCATCCTGAGCAACCAGTTGAGGCTGATGAAGGAACGCGGCAGCGACCTCACCATCTTCAGCCCGCGCGCCAGCTTCATGGCCCACCACATCGGCGACTTCGAGGTCTCCAGCACCTGGGCCGCGATCTGCAATGAGCTCTGCTACCGCGTGTCGCAGTTGTTCCCCGACCATTTCATTCCAGCGGCCATGCTGCCGCAGAGCCCGGGCGTCGACCCGGCCAGCTGCATCCCGGAACTGGTGAAGTGCGTGGAGCAATTCGGCAACGTCGCCATCAACCTCAACCCCGATCCGTCCGGCGGCCACTGGACCAGCCCGCCACTGAGCGACCGCAGCTGGTACCCCATTTACGAGAAGATGGTGGAGTACGACATTCCTGCCATGGTGCACGTCAGCACCAGCTGCAACGCCTGCTTCCACACCACCGGCGCGCATTACCTGAATGCTGACACGACGGCCTTCATGCAGTGCCTCACCAGCGACCTGTTCACCGACTTCCCGACACTGCGCTTCATCATCCCGCACGGCGGCGGCGCGGTGCCCTACCACTGGGGGCGGTTTCGCGGCCTGGCGCAGGAGTTGAAGAAGCCGCTGCTGAAGGACCACCTGCTGAAGAACATCTTCTTCGACACCTGCGTCTACCACCAGCCGGGCATCGACTTGCTGACCACCGTGATCCCAGTGGACAACATCCTGTTCGCCAGCGAGATGATCGGCGCGGTGCGCGGCATCGATCCGGAAACGGGGCACTGCTACGACGACACCAAGCGCTACATCGAGGCCAGCACCATCGTCGTCGGCGATGACCGCCACAAGATCTACGAAGGCAATGCCCGGCGCGTGTATCCGCGGCTGGATGCAGCGCTCAAGCACAAGGGCCTGTAAGGCGCTTCAACCATGTACAAGAGGCTCTGGCCATGTTCGAACTTGGCATCGTGAAACGAAACATCACCCGCGCCGACCGCGCGGCCACCGACGCGATGGCCCGGCTGGGCAGTGCCACCGTGCACGAGGCCATGGGGCGCGTGGGTCTGCTGCAGACCCACATGCGGCCGATCTATCCCGGCGTGCAGGTCTCGGGCACAGCGGTCACCGTGCTGCTGCAGCCGGGCGACAACTGGATGCTGCATGTGGCGGCCGAGCAGATCAGAGAAGGCGACATCGTCGTGGCCGCCGTCACCGCGCCCTGCACCGACGGCTACTTCGGCGACCTGTTGGCCACGTCCTTCATGGCGCGTGGCGCCCGCGCGCTGATCATCGACGCCGGAGTGCGCGACGTGAAGACGCTGCAGGAGATGGGCTTCCCGGTGTGGAGCAAGGCCATCAGCGCCAAGGGCACGATCAAGGCCACGCTGGGCTCGGTCAACGTGCCGATTGTTTGCGCAGGCATGCTGGTGAAACCGGGCGACGCCATCGTGGCCGACGACGACGGTGTGGTGGTGGTGCCGGCCGCCAGGGCCGTGGCCACCGCCGAAGCTGCTGCGAAGCGCGAATCCTTCGAGGCAGAAAAGCGCGCCAGGTTGGCCTCGGGCATCCTGGGCCTGGACATGTACAAGATGCGCGAGCCCTTGGCACAGGCCGGTCTGCGCTACATGGACTGAGATGCGCACTGCACTCATCGGCTAT
>JBBSCV010000103.1:0-11109 GCA_038249925.1 Burkholderiales bacterium | reverse complement strand
GGGCAACACCGCCACCATGGTGTTCGGCGTGGCCCAGATCGTGAGCTACCTGAGCCGCTTCATGACGCTGGAGCCTGGCGACCTCATCACCACGGGCACACCGCCCGGCGTGGGCATGGGCATGAAGCCGGCGCCGGTCTATCTAAAGCCCGGCGACGTGATGCGTCTGGGCATCCAGAAGCTGGGCGAACAGCAGCAGGCCGTGTTTGCTTGGGACCCACTGCTGATTGACGGATGAGGCGCCGGCTGAAGCACCGTCAACGGCTGGCGAAGGTATCGCACTGCGCCACGCTGCCGCCGTCCAAGCCGCGCTTGAACCAGCTGACGCGCTGCGCGCTGGTGCCATGGGTGAAGCTCTCGGGTACGACACGGCCTTGAGAAGCCTTTTGCAGCGTGTCGTCGCCGATCCGCGAGGCGGCGTTCAGGCCTTCTTCGATATCACCGCGTTCCAGCCAGCCCTTGCCCTGCTGCGAATGGTGAGCCCAGACGCCGGCCAGGCAATCGGCCTGCAGTTCCACGCGCACTGACAGCGCGTTCTGCTGCGCTTGCGAAACGCGCCCGCGCATGGCGTCGACCTTGCCCGTCACGCCCAGCAGGTTCTGCACGTGGTGCGCCACCTCGTGCGAAATGACGTAGGCCTGCGCAAAGTCGCCAGGCGCGCCCAGGCGCTGGCTCAGGGTGTCGAAGAAGTCGAGGTCGATGTAGACCTGCTTGTCGCCCGGGCAATAGAAGGGGCCCATCGCACTTTCGCCGCTGCCGCAAGCGGTGGGTGTGACACCGCGAAAGATGATCAGCCGCGGCGGCGCATAGGTCTTGCCGGAGGCCTGGAAGATGCGCCCCCAGACGAGCTCGGTGTCTTTCAGCACGGTCGACGTGAACATCGCCACCTTGTCCTCGGGCGGTGGTTTGCGGCCTGGCTCGGCGGGCTGTTGCGCCACCGGCACGTCACCTTCGCCGCTGAGCAGCCCCAGCACCGTCATCGGGTTGATGCCGAAGACCCAGCCTGCGACCAGCGCTATGGCGATGCCGCCCAGGCCGATACCGCGGCCACCGATGCGCGGCATGCGGCCGCCACCTGAACTTCCAGAGGCGCCCCGCCGGTCTTCGACGTTGTCGCTCTGTTCCTGCCCTTCCCATTTCATCGCAGCCCTCCCTGCGGGCGCAGGCCCGTCGGGGTGATTCTGCGCCGGCCGGGCGGCTAGTGAAGCACGGGCGCAGCGCCGCTGTTGCGGTCGTAGGCGGCGAACAGGCGCATGGCGCTGCTGCGCAGGCGCTCGTCGTTGCTGGTGTGCGCTGTGGCGAGGCGCTCATGCGCGTAGGCGGTGTCGGTGCACATGCGCGGCAGGTCGACCTCCCAGCCCTCGTAGTGCATCAGACGCCGAAAGCGCGCCATCTCGATGATGGGCAATGGCAGCACATCGGCCTCCGTGTGGGCGCCAGGCTGATTTTCGGGCCGGGCTTCTTCACGGGTGTCGAGCTGCGGCATCGCGGGCTTTCGGTGCCGGCGGCAGGCCGGCTGGCACCACGATGCTCGCAGCCGGGCCGCTTCGGCGTCGTGCGAAAAGCACGTCCATGACCTGCCAGTTCCAGCGCGGCCAGTTAAAGGCCGGCTCGCTCAGGTCTTGGGCAGGGTCACGCCTGTCTGGCCCTGGTACTTGCCGCCGCGATCCTTGTAGCTGGTCTCGCAGACCTCGTCGCTTTCGAAGAACAACACCTGGGCGCAGCCCTCACCCGCATAGATCTTGGCTGGCAGCGGCGTGGTGTTGCTGAATTCCAGCGTCACGAAGCCTTCCCACTCGGGCTCGAACGGCGTCACGTTGACGATGATGCCGCAGCGGGCATACGTGCTCTTGCCCAGGCAGATGGTGAGCACGTTGCGCGGAATGCGGAAGTACTCCATCGTGCGCGCCAGCGCGAAGCTGTTCGGCGGGATGATGCAGACATCGCTCTTGATGTCGACAAAGCTCTTCTCGTCGAAGTTCTTCGGGTCCACCACAGTGCTGTAGATGTTGGTGAAGACCTTGAATTCCGGCGCGCAGCGGATGTCGTAGCCGTAGCTGCTGGTGCCGTAGCTGACGATGCGCGAACCATCGGCCGCGGTGCGCACCTGGCCGGGCTCGAACGGCTCGATCATCCCGTGCTCTTGTGCCATGCGGCGTATCCACTTGTCGCTCTTGATCGTCATGCGCCTCCCGGTTTGCAAGCCTGCAAGATTCTAGAAGCCTGCGCTAGCATGACCTCACTCAACACGCCGCACAGAACACGCCGCAAGGAGCACGCATCATGGCCACCCCGTTTCGCAGCGCCATCGACCTGTTGTCGCAGTACGCGGAGTACCACCGCGACCGCCGCAACATCGCCACGCACTTCGTGGGTGTGCCGTTGATCATGTTCGGTGCGCTGGTGCTGCTGTCGCGCCCGGCCTTCGAGGTGGGCGGCGTGCTGCTCAGCCCGGCCTGGCTCTTGCTGACGCTGATCGTGGCGTGGACGTTGAGCCGCGGTGCGCTGGCGCTGGGCCTGGTGACTTCCGGCGTGTGGCTGCTGCTGGCCTGGATGGCGCACGGCGTGGGCGCCGCTGCCGGCACCGGCGCCTGGCTGGCCTGGGGTCTGGGCTCCTTCGCTGTCGGCTGGGTGATCCAGTTCGTCGGCCATTACTACGAAGGGCGCAAGCCGGCTTTCGTGGACGATCTGGTGGGCTTGTTCGTCGCGCCGATGTTCGTGCTGCTGGAAATGCTGGCCCCGGCGGGTCTCTTCCGCAGCCTGATGGCCGAGGTGGAGCGCCGGGCGGGGCCCACCCTGCTGCGCGACTTGGCGCACCCTGTCCCCCGATGAGCCCTGCCGCCCCCGGGCCGGTGGCCGCGCCACCAGGCCCGGTGGTGGTCATGGGCGCCGGCTCGGTGGGCTGCTTCATCGGTGGCCGCCTGCTGGCAGCCGGGGCCGACGTGCACTTCGTCGGCCGCCCGCGGGTGCTGCAGGCCCTGCGTGAACACGGCCTCACGGTGACCGACCTCGAAGGCGGGCGCTCGCAGTCTGCGGCCGGCACGCTGAATCTTCATGAGCACGTGCCCACGCCAGGTGGCCCGGCGCCGCTCGTGCTGCTTTGCGTGAAGAGCGGCGGCACCGCCCTGGCCGCCGCGCAGCTGGCCGCAGGCGTGCCGGCTGGCACCACGGTGCTCTCGCTGCAGAACGGCGTGGCCAATGCAGAAGTCGGCGCCGAGCTTGCACCCGCGCTGAACTGGCTGGCCGGCATGGTGCCCTACAACATCGCCGAACTCGGCCCCGGCCACGTGCACCGCGGCACGGCCGGTGTGCTGGCGGCGCAAGACCATCCTGCGCTGCGGGCCTGGCTGCCGTTCTTCCAGGCCGCCGGCCTGCGCCTGAAGTTGCATGCCGATCTGCGTTCTGTGCAGTGGGGCAAGCTGCTGCTGAACCTGAACAACCCGGTCAACGCGCTGTCGGGCCTGCCGTTGCGCGCCGAACTGATGGACCGCGACTGCCGCCGTGTCTTCGCGGCACTGCAGCTCGAAGCGCTGGCCGCGCTGAAGGCGGCGGGCATCGCACCCGCGCAGATGACGGCGCTGCCCCCCGCGCGCCTGCCGCTGGTGCTGAAGCTGCCGAACTGGCTGTTCACGCGGGTCGCCGCACGCATGCTGCGCATCGACGAGAAGGCGCGCAGCAGCATGGCCGACGATCTGGCGTTGGGCCGGCCCACCGAGGTGGACGCGATCTGCGGCGCAGTGGTGCGACTGGCGCAGGCGCACGGCCTGCAGGCGCCACGCTGCGCCAAGATCTTGGAACTGCTGAGTGTCAACAAGCCCGTGCCACTGGGCGGCCGTGTGCTGCGGCAGCAGCTGGGCTTGTAGGCCGCCTTCAGTTTTCAGTTTTCGGTCTTCAGTCTTCAGTCGTCAGCCCAGAAGTTCGCGCAGCACTTCGCCAGCCCGCGCCACCTGGGCCGCGTTGACATCCAGGTGCGTGACTGCGCGCACCGTGCGCGGGGCGAAGGCGTTCAGCAATACCCCGCGCACGCGCGCCTGGGCGACGAGGGTGGCGGCATCGGACGCGCCATCTTGCAGGCGAAAGACGACGATGTTGGTCTGCACCGTCGCCAGGTCCAGCAGCACCGCCGGGCTGGCGGACAGTGTTCGGGCCAGAGCGTGCGCGTGGCGATGGTCTTCGGCCAGGCGCGCGCGGTGGTGGTCCAGGCCGTGCAGCGCGGCGGCGGCATAGAAGCCGGTCTGGCGCATCGCGCCGCCCAGCATGCGGCGGTGGCGCGTGGCAGCAGTGATCAGCTCGCGCCGGCCCGCCAGCAGCGAACCGCCCGGTGCACCCAGGCCCTTGCTGAACGCCACCGCCACCAGATCGAATGGCGCGGCAAGTTCGGCCTCGCTGCGCCCGATGGCGATTGCCGCGTTCCACAAGCGCGCACCGTCCAGAAAACTGGCCATGCCACGCGCATGCGCCGCGGCGCAGATGCGCTCGGCCTCGGCCTGCGGGAAGACGAGGCCGCCGCCGCGGTTGTGCGTGTTCTCGATCTGCACCAGCGTGGTGGGCGGAAACACCGGCAGGCCGCGCGGCTTGATGGCGGCTTCGAAGTCGGCTGCGGTGAAGAGCCCGCCCTGCCCCACTTCCACCAGTTGCACCCCTGCGTTGGCAGCGGCACCGCCCGTTTCGTGCCAGCCGGCATGCGCCTCGCGGCTGGTGATGACCTCGTCGCCCGGCCGCGTCAGCACCCGCAGCGCCACCTGGTTGGCCATGGTGCCGCTGGGCAGCCACAGCGCGGCTTCCTTGCCCAGCATGGCGGCGCAACGTTCCTGCAGCTGCGTGGTGAGCGCGTCTTCGCCGTACTGGTCGTCGCCCACGGGCGCCGCGGCAATGGCCGCACGCATGGCTGCGGTGGGGCGGGTCACGGTGTCCGAGCGCAGATCGATGGTTTCCATGGGCGGCATCCTAGTTCCCCTTGCGGGTGCCGCGTGTTCGGATGGCCACGGCCGCTCAGAAGGCGTCGTGGCACGGGGCCGAGAGGCAGAATCCCCCAATTGCTGGAACCACTGCACCCGACCCACCCCGCGATGTCTGCACCTGGCGCCGAACCCGGCATTTCGCCCTTGATGGCCGGCGACAGGCATCTCAGCGTCGACGAGGCGCGCGCCGCGATCGCCGCAGCCATCCAGCCCATCCACGCGCCTGAGCGCGTGCCGCTGGCGCTGGCGCTGGGCCGCGTGTTGGCGGCCGATGTGCTGTCACCCATCGACGTGCCGGCGCATGACAACTCGGCGATGGACGGCTATGCCTTTCGCGGCGCCGAGCTGTCGGCCAGCCAGCCGACCGTGCTGCATTCGGTGGGCACGCTCTTCGCCGGCGCACCCTGGTCGGGCAACGTGGATGCCGGCGAGTGTCTGCGCATCATGACGGGCGCCGTCATGCCTGCGGGCCTTGACACCGTGGTGCCGCTGGAGCTGTGCCGTTCAGAAGGGGAAAGCGTCCACATCGCCGCTGGCGTCGTGCGCAGTGGCGAAAACTGCCGCCGCCGCGGCGAAGACTTGAGCGCGGGCTTTCCCGCGCTGCGGGCCGGGCGCGTGCTGAAGCCAGCCGATCTGGGCCTGGTGGCTTCGTTGGGCATTGCTGAATTGACGGTGCAGCGCCGCCTGCGGGTGGCGCTGTTCTCCACCGGCAATGAGCTGCGCACGCTGGGCCAGAGCCTGGACGCCGGCAGCGTCTACGACAGCAACCGCTACAGCCTGATGGGTGCGCTGCAGCGCCTCGAGCTGGATGTGCTGGACCTGGGCCTGGTGCCAGACGAACCCGCTGCGCTGCAAGCCGCAATGGAAGACGCCATGGCCCGCGCCGACGTGGTGCTGACCAGCGGCGGCGTCAGCATGGGCGACGCCGACCACACGCGCGACGTGCTGGCCCGCATGGGCGAGGTGGCCTTCTGGAAGGTGGCCATGCGCCCCGGCAGGCCGATCGCCTTCGGTCCACTGAAACGCGACGGCGGCGCGCTCCCTTGCTGGTTGTTCGCCTTGCCCGGCAACCCGGTGGCCGCACTCGTCACCTTCTACGCCTTTGCGCGTGAAGCGCTGATGCAGCTGGCAGGCGCCACACCCGTGCCGCTGCCGGTGCTGCAGGCGCGTTGCTCCACGGCCATCCGCAAGCGTCCGGGGCGCACCGAGTTCCAGCGCGGCATCGTCGAGCCCGCACCGCAGGGCGGCTGGCAGGTGAAGCTCACCGGTTCACAGGGCGCCGGCATCCTGCGCAGCATGAGCGAGGCCAACGCGCTGCTGGTGCTGGGCCACGACCAAGGCTCGGTGCCCGAAGGCGGCATGGTGGACGTGTGGCTGTTCGACGGGCTCGTCTGAGCGACATGACCCAGAGCCCCGCTCGCCCATCGAACGAGAACATCACCGGCCTCATCCTGTGTGGCGGCCGCGGCACGCGCATGGGCAGCGTCGACAAGGGGCTGCAGCACTTCAACGGCCTGCCGCTGGCGATGAATGCGTTGTTGCGCCTGGGCCCGCAGGTGGGCCGCGTGATGATCAACGCCAACCGCAACCCGGCGGCTTATGAATCGATGGGCGTGCCGGTGTGGCCCGATTCCCTGGGTGACTTCCAGGGCCCGCTGGCCGGTTGGCTGGCCGGGCTGGAGCACTGCGAAACGCCATTCATGGTCACCGTGCCCTGCGACTCGCCGAACTTTCCGCTCGACCTCGTGGCGCGTCTGGCCGCGGCGCTGGTGGCAGAGGGCGCCGAACTCGCGATGGCCGCTACCCTGGAAAACGGCGCGCTGCAGGTGCAGCCGGTGTTCTGCCTGCTCAGGGTCGAGCTGAGGCAAAGCCTCGTGGCCAGTCTGCACGCCGGTGACCGCAAGGTCGAACGCTGGACCGCGCTGCACCACTGCGCCACGGTGCTGTTTGAGGACAACGCCGCCTTCGCCAACGCCAACACGGCGCACGAACTCGACAAGCTGCAGACGGAGTCGAAGCCTGGTCAGACCGGCGTGCGGATCAGATAGTCGAAGGCGCCCAGTGCAGCCTTCGCCCCGTCGCCGGCGGCGATGATGATCTGCTTGTAGGGCACCGTCGTCGCGTCACCGGCAGCGAACACGCCCGGCACGTTGGTGGCGCCCTTGGCATCGACGATGATTTCGCCGTAGCGCGACAACTCCACCGTGCCTTTCAAAAACTCGGTGTTGGGCACCAACCCGATCTGCACGAACACGCCGGCCAGCGGCAGGCGGTGTTCGCTGCCATCGGCGCGGTTCTTGAACACCAGGCCGTCCACCTTCTGGCCGTCGCCGGTAATCTCGGTGGTCTGCGCGTTCGTGTAGATGTCGACGTTGTGCATGCTCTTGAGCTTGTTCACGAGCACCGCATCGGCCTTCAGCTGGTCGGCGAACTCGACCACCGTGACGTGGTCCACCACCCCGGCCAGGTCGATGGCGGCTTCCACGCCCGAGTTGCCGCCGCCGATGACGGCCACCTTCTTGCCCTTGAAGAGCGGGCCGTCGCAATGCGGGCAGTAGGCCACGCCCTTGTTGCGGTACTCGGCCTCGCCGGGCACGTTGACGTTCTTCCAGCGCGCACCCGTGCTGAGAATGACGCTGCGGCCCTTCAACACCGCGCCGTTGTCCAGCGTCACGCTGATGTCACCGCCGGGCTGGCTGGCTGGCTCCAACTTGGCCACACGCTGGCCGTTCATGATGTCCACGTCGTAGGCCCTGGCGTGGGCCTCCAGCGCAGCAGCGAACTTCGGGCCTTGCGTTTCCAGCACCGAGATGTAGTTTTCGATGCCCAAGGTGTCGAGCGTCTGGCCACCGAAACGTTCGGCCACGATGCCGGTCTTGATGCCCTTGCGCGCGGCATAGACGGATGCTGCCGCACCGGCCGGGCCACCGCCGACGATCAGCATGTCGAAGCCGTCCTTCTTCGACAACTTGGCGGCGTCGCGCGCGGCCGAGCCGGTGTCCACCTTCTTCAGGATCTCGGCAATCTCCATGCGGCCGTTGCCGAAGGGCTGGCCGTTCAGGTAGACGCTGGGCACAGCCATGATCTGGCGCTGCTCCACCTCGTCCTGGAACAGGCCGCCGTCCACCGCCACATGCTTGATGCGTGGGTTCAGCACCGCCATCAGGTTCAGCGCCTGAACCACGTCGGGGCAGTTGTGGCAGCTCAAGCTCATGTAGGTCTCGAAGACAAAATCACCTTCCAGCGATTTGATCTGCTCGATGACATCGGCCTCCACCTTGGGCGGGTGGCCGCCGGCCTGCAGCAGCGCCAGCACGAGCGACGTGAACTCGTGGCCCATGGGAATGGCGGCAAACCGCACACCCATGTCGGCGCCCAGCGGTGTGATCTGGAACGAGGGGCGGCGCACATCCATGCCGTCGAAGCGCGCGGTGACCTTGTCGTTCAGCGCCGCGATCTCGGTGATGAGCTCGCGCATTTCGGCCGAAGCCGGCCGGTCATCCAGGCTGGCGATCAGCTCGATGGGCCGTTGCAGGCGTTCGAGGTAAGCCTTGAGCTGCGCTTGAATGTTGCTGTCGAGCATGGCGGTGTCCTGGAAGAGGCGTGGGTGGTCCGGCCCGGTCGGCAGCACCTCTTGTGGGGTACTGTCGACCAGGCCCGAGGGTCTGGTCGTTTCCTGTCTTGCGAGCAAGACGCCCGGCACCAGAACGGCGCCGGGGTACAGCAACGGGCTTGAGCGCGGGCCTTAGATCTTGCCGACGAGGTCGAGCGACGGCGTCAGCGTCTTGGCGCCTTCGTTCCACTTGGCCGGGCACACCTGGCCGGGGTTGGCTGCGGTGTACTGGGCGGCGCGCAACTTGCGCACGGTTTCCTTCACGTCACGCGCGATCTCGTTGCTGTGAATTTCGGCCGTCTTGATCATGCCGTCAGGGTTGATCACGAAGGTGCCGCGCAGCGCCAGGCCTTCTTCGGGGATATGCACGCCGAAAGCGTTGGTCAGCGTGTGGGTGGGGTCGCCCACCAGCGGGAACTGGGCCTTGCCCACGGCCGGGCTGGTTTCGTGCCACACCTTGTGCGAAAAGTGCGTGTCGGTGGTGACGATGTAGACCTCGGTCTTCATCTTCTGGAACTCGGGGTAGTTGTCGGCCGCGTCTTCGATCTCGGTCGGGCAGTTGAAGGTGAAAGCCGCCGGCATGAAGATCAGCACCGACCAGTGGCCCATCAGGGTCTGCTCGGTGACTTCGATGAATTTGCCGTTGTGGAAAGCCTGGGTCTTGAACGGCTGGACTTGCGTATTGATCAGCGACATGAGGGTAGCTCCGGGTGGTTGAAGGGACAGGAACGAGACAAGCGAGGAAAGATCTTGCGGCGAATGAGATTCTCCCGCAGCGAAGCCATTGCGCGGATTGATTGACGCCATGCCCCCGATCGACGCTGCCTATCGTCGGGACACGTCACCGAGGCTCATCGATCACCTGCCAGAACACGCCCTCCACAACGCAAAACGGCCGCACGCAGGCGGCCGTTGGAGCGGACAAGGTCAGGGCCTCAGGTGCCCTTGCTTACCGAGATGGTGGGGAACTTGGCCGAGAAGTCCTTGGCCTTGGCGGCCACCTTCACCGCCACTTGGCGAGCCACGGCCTTGTAGATGGCTGCCACTTCGCCTTCGGGGTCGGCCACCACGGTGGGGCGGCCGGCATCGGCCTGTTCGCGGATGTTCAGGGTCAGAGGCAGCGCGCCGAGGTAGGTCACGTCGTACTCGGCGGCCATCCGCTTGCCGCCGTCGGCGCCGAAGATGTGTTCGGTGTGGCCGCAGTTCGGGCAGCAGTACACGGCCATGTTCTCGACGATGCCGAGGATGGGCACGCCCACCTTCTCGAACATCTTCAGGCCCTTCTTGGCGTCGAGCAGCGCAATGTCTTGCGGCGTGGTCACGATGATGGCGCCCGTCAGCGGCACGCGCTGGCTGAGCGTCAGCGCAATGTCGCCCGTGCCCGGCGGCATGTCGATGAGCAGGTAGTCCAGCTCGCGCCAGTTGGTCTGGTTCAGCAGTTGATCCAGCGCCTGCGTGGCCATGGGGCCGCGCCAGATCATGGCCTGGTCGGGCTCGATGAGGAAGCCGATGCTCATGACCTGAACGCCGTAGTTTTCCATCGGCTGGATGCGCTTGCCGTCGTCGCTTTCTGGGCGGCCGCTGATGCCCATCATCGTGGGCTGGCTGGGGCCGTAGATGTCGGCGTCGAGGATGCCGACACTGGCGCCTTCGGCGGCCAACGCCAGCGCCAGGTTGACGGTGGTGGTGCTCTTGCCCACACCGCCTTTGCCCGAAGCCACCGCGATGATGTTCTTCACGCGCGGCAGCAACTGCACGCCACGCTGCACCGCATGGCTGACGATGCGCGTGGTGATCTCGACGCTGACGTTGTGCACGCCGTCGACCGTGCGCGCGGCCGCGATGAGCGCCTTGCGCAGCGCTGAGTGCTGGCTCTTGGCCGGGTAGCTCAGTTCGACCTGGAAGGCGACGTCGCCTTCCTCGATGCGCAGGTTCTTCAGGGCCTTGGTGGTGACGAAGTCTTTGCCGGTGTTCGAGTCTTCGACGGTCTTCAGCGCATCGAGCAACGCGCCTTCGGTGACAGGGGTGGACATGGCGGCTCTTGCTTCGTAACCAAGGGGGAACCTAGTCTAGCCGCTGGCCCTACCCACACGAGGCGCGCTGCGTCAGTCCACACGGCGCACACGCGGCACACGTCGAGCGCCTTCAATCTCCATCTGGAAGCCTCCCATCAGCGCGCGCCTGACCGTGACCTTGGGGCTTTGCAGGAAGTAGACGCCTTCGCTGCCGTCGTCCACCTGCCACACCTGCCCGTTGGCCAGCGTGATGCGGCTGCGCGGGCCCCAGCCCTCGAAGACGCCCGCGATCTGGCTCGTGATGGTCTGCGGCTCGTCGCGACGCTGTTGCCCGAAACTCGGCACCACGGTCGGGGCGGGCGCATCAGCAGCAGCAGCAGCAGCAGCAGCAGCAGCGGGGCCCGGGGAGGTGGCCCCGGGTGGCGCCGCAGGCACAGCGCGCGAAGGCATGGCGTCATAGCAAGCCAGGCGGGCCGCAGCTTCAGCAATCGCGCGGCAGCGCTGCACCGCGGCGTCTTCC
>JBBSCV010000102.1:0-11115 GCA_038249925.1 Burkholderiales bacterium | reverse complement strand
GAGTTCAGCCAGTCCATGCCAGGAAAACGGTAGCCAGCGGCGGCAGCGTCAGCATCAGCGAATGCGCGCGGCCGTGGCTGGCCACCGCTTCTGCCGTGGCCGCGCCCAGCGGCGTGCCGACATTGCTGCCGCCGTAGTGATGCGAATCGGTATTCAGGCGCTCTTGCCATTCGCCCGCTGCGGGCACGCCCAGGCGAAAGCCGTGGTGCACCACGGGTGCGAAGTTGCACACCACCAGCACCATCGAACCATCACGCGCCTTGCGCACGAAGCTCAGCACGCTGCGGCGGCTGTCGTCGTGGTCGACCCACTCGAAGCCTGCACCGCTGAAGTCCTGTTCGTAGAGCGCGGGGTGGCTCTTGTAGAGCCGGTTCAGGTCACGCACCAGGCTTTGCACACCTGCATGATGGGCATCTTCCAGCAGATGCCAGTCCAGGCTGCGGTCGTGATTCCACTCGTCGGCTTGCGCGAACTCGCAGCCCATGAAGAGCAGCTTCTTGCCCGGGTGGCCCCACATGAAGCCGTAGTAGGCGCGCAGATTGGCGAACTGCTGCCAGCGGTCGCCGGGCATCTTGGCCAGCAGGCTGCCCTTGCCGTGCACCACTTCGTCGTGGCTCAAGGGCAGCACGAAGTTCTCGGTGAAGGCATAGACCAGGCCGAAGGTCATCTCGCCGTGGTGATAGCCGCGGTGGATGGGGTCCCGCGCCATGTATTGCAGCGTGTCGTGCATCCAGCCCATGTTCCACTTGAAGTGAAAGCCCAGGCCGCCGGCAAAGGTCGGCCGGCTGACCGCCGGGAAGGCCGTGCTTTCTTCGGCCAGCGTCACCGCCTGCGGGCGTTCGGCACCCACCACTTCGTTGGTGCGCTTCAGCAAAGCGATGGCTTCCAGGTTTTCGCGCCCGCCATGCACGTTCGGCAGCCATTCGCCGGGCTCGCGGCTGTAGTCGCGGTACAGCATGGAAGCCACGGCGTCGACGCGCAGGCCGTCGATGTCGAAGCGCTCCAGCCAATACAGCGCGTTGCCGACGAGGAAGTTGCGCACCTCGGTGCGGCCGAAGTTGTAGATGAGGGTGTTCCAGTCGTTGTGGAAACCCTCGCGGCGGTCGGCGTACTCGAAGAGGTGGGTGCCGTCGAACTCGGCCAGGCCGTGCGCGTCGGTGGGAAAGTGCGCCGGCACCCAGTCGAGCAGCACCCCGAGGCCCGTGGCGTGGGCGCGGGCGATGAAGCGGCGCAGGCCGGCTGCATCGCCGAACCGTGACGTCGGCGCGTAAAGCCCGAGCGTCTGGTAACCCCAGCTGCCGTCGAACGGGTGTTCGCTGATGGGCAGCAGTTCCAGGTGCGTGAACCCCATGTCGGCGGCGTAGGGCAGCAGGGTGTCCGCCAGTTCGTCCCAGTTCAGCCAGCGGTCGCCTTGTTCAGGCACGCGGCGCCAGCTGGCCAGGTGCACCTCGTAGATGCTCATCGGCGCGTCCAGCGCGTTGGCGGCCTGGCGGGTGGGAGAGGGCGGGGTGAAGGCCGGCATCTCGGCCACCACGCTGGCCGTGGCGGGCCTCAGCTCGGCCTGACGCGCGTAGGGGTCGGCCTTCTGCGGCAGCAAGCGGCCTTCACGGCTGAGCAGCTCGAACTTGTAGCGTGCGCCCAGGCCCACGCCGGGCAGGAAGAGTTCCCACACGCCACATTCGCGCCGCAGGCGCATGGGGTGGCAGCGGCCGTCCCAAAAGTTGAAGTCGCCCACCACGCTCACGCGGGCGGCATTGGGCGCCCACACCGCGAAAGCCGTGCCGTCGACACCGTCCATGACGCGCGGCGCGGCACCCAGCATCTCGTAGGGGCGCAGGTGCGAACCTTCGCTGAGCAGCCATACATCCATCTCGCCAAGCACGGTGCCGAATCGGTAGGGGTCTTCGAGCAGCGTCTCCAGGCCATCCGGCCAGCGCACCCGCAGCTGGTAGTGGCTGCCCGCAGCCAGAGCGGTGGCCCCGCTGAAAAGGCCTTCGGCGTGCAGCCGCGGCAACGGCCAGGCGCGGGCGCCGGCGACCACCCGCACGGCCACCGCGCCGGGCAGGAAACAGCGCACGTGCAACGCGCCGTCGGCGCCCAGGTGCGGGCCCAACAGGGCCAACGGGTCGCCGTGGCGGCCCTGGCGCAGGGCGTCTATCTCGTCGGGGTGCGGCATCGCGGGGGTGGTCAGGGCTCGGGTCAGGGCTCAATTCTTGGGCTCTATGCCCCAGACCTCGCGCGCGTACTCGGCAATCGTGCGGTCAGAAGAGAAAAAGCCCATGCCGGCGACGTTAGCAATGGCCTTCCTGGCCCACGCCGCGCGGTCGCGGTACAGCGCGTCGACCTTCGCCTGCGTGGCCACGTAGCTGTCGAAATCGGCCAGCAGCATGTAGTGGTCGCCACCCCACAGCAAAGAGTCGACCAGCGCGCGGTAGCGCCCGGGCTCGTCTGGGCTGAACTGGCCGCAGGAGATGGCGTCCAGCACGGCCTTGACTTGCGCATGGCTCTCGTAGATGCGCAACGGCTGGTAACCCGCCTGCCTGGCGGCGGCGACTTCGGGCGTCTTCAGGCCGAAGATGAAGATGTTGTCGTCGCCCACCTGCTCGCGAATCTCGATGTTCGCGCCGTCGTCGGTGCCGATGGTCAACGCGCCGTTCAGCGCCAGTTTCATGTTGCCGGTGCCGCTGGCTTCGGTGCCGGCGGTGCTGATCTGCTCTGACAAATCAGCACCCGGCATGATGATCTCGGCCACGCTGACGCCGTAGTTGGGAATGAACACCAGCTTCAGCTTGCCGCCCAGGCGTGCATCGTTGTTGATGACGTGGCCGATGTCGTGGATGAGCCGGATGATGTCCTTGGCCGAGACATAGCTGCTGGCCGCCTTGCCCGCGAAGATGACGGTGCGCGGCACCCAGCCTTCGCCGTTCGGGCCTGCGGGTGCGGCCAGCATCGCCTGGTAGCGCGCCACCACCTGCAGCACGTTCAGCAACTGGCGCTTGTATTCGTGGATGCGCTTGACCTGCACGTCGAAGAGGCTCGCCGGGTCCACCGCCACACCTGTGCTGGCCAGGATGTGCGCCGCCAGACGCACCTTGTTGGCGTGTTTCACGGCCATGAAGGCGTTGCGGAAATCCTCGCGTTCGGCGTGCGGCTTCAGGCGCGCCAGTTGCGTCAGGTCGAGCCGCCAGCCGCTGCCCGACCCTTTGCCTATCGTGCTGTCGATCAGCGAACTGAGGCTCGGGTTGGCCTGTGCCAGCCAGCGGCGCGGCGTCACGCCATTGGTCATGTTCGTGAAACGTCCGGGCCACAGACTTGCGAAGTCGGCAAAGATGGTCTGCACCAGCAAGTTGCTGTGCAGGGCAGAGACGCCGTTGATCTTGTGGCTGCCGACGATGGACAGGTGCGCCATGCGCACGCGGCGTTCGCCGCTTTCGTCGACCAGGCTCAGGCGGCGCAAGAAGTCGTTGTCGCCGGGGCGGTGCGCGGCGGCTTCGGCCAGGAACTCGGCATTGATGCGGAAGATGATTTCCAGGTGGCGCGGCAGCACATGCTGCATCAGCGCCACTGGCCAGGTCTCCAGCGCCTCTGGCATCAGCGTGTGGTTGGTGTAGCTGAAGACCCTTTTCGTCATCGCCCAGGCCGTCATCCAGCCGAAGCCATGTTCGTCTACCAACAGCCGCATCAACTCGGCCACGCCGATGGCCGGGTGGGTGTCGTTCAGGTGAATGGCCACCTTGTCCGACAGGTTCTTGAGGTTGCCGTGCTCGGCCAGGTGGCGGGCCAGGATGTCTTGGATGCTGGCGCTGGTGAAAAAGTACTCCTGGCGCAGCCGCAGTTCGCGGCCCGCAGGCGTGCTGTCGTTCGGGTAGAGCACCCAGCTGATGTTTTCGTACTGGTTCTTGAACTCGGCCGCGCGGGCGTAGTCGCCGGTGTTGAAGGCGTGCAGGTCGATCTGTGCCGGCGCCACCGCTTTCCACAAGCGCAAGGTGCTGACACGTTCGGTGCCATGGCCCGGGATCACCATGTCGTAGGCCTTGGCGTTGACCTCGCCGGCATGGCGCCAGGTGGGCACCCTCGACGGGTCGGCGGCCGGTTCCACCCAGCCGCCGAAGCGCACCGGGTAGTGCACGCCGAAGCGCGGAAACTCCCAGGGCGTGCCGTCTTCCACCCACGCGTCGGGGCCTTCGACCTGGCGGCCGCCCTGGATGCCCTGCTTGAACATGCCGAATTCATAGCGGATGCCGTAGCCGAAGCTGGGCAATTCCTGCGTCGCCATGCTGTCCAGGAAACAGGCGGCCAGGCGGCCCAGGCCGCCGTTGCCCAGGGCCGCATCGGGCTCGGTGGCGGCCAGGTCTTCCAGCGTCTGGGCGTGGGCAACCGCGGCCTTGCCCATCTCGCCCTTCAAGTCCAGTGCCGCCAGCGCATTGCCCAGCGTGCGGCCGATCAGGAACTCCATCGACAGGTAATAGACGCGGCGAGCCCTGGCGACACGGTCGGCGCTGTCACCGCTGACCCAGCGTTGGGACAAGTGCTCTCGCGCGACCTGCGCCACCGCGTGCATCATCTCGGTCGGCGTGGCCTGCCCCGGCGCGGCGGCCACGGTGGCCAGCAGGTGGTGGTCCACGGCTGACAAGGCGTTGGCAGTGGGCGTTGCCCGTGTGGTGCTGGTAGATGATTCAGGCATGTGGCTTGCGCGTAGGCAGCGCAGGCGCGCTGCGTCGGGGCTCGTTGGAGGGTGTCGAGTGTCGTGGAACGTTCGGGCGGCGTCAATTTTGCTACCGCTGTGTTGCTGTAGTTTTCCTACAGAGCTGCGTTTGGATGGCCTGTCTATTGGTGGCGATGAGTCGATTCGGAAACCATAAAATTCAACGTTAACAATCGTTTATGAAGACATCGCAAGATTTTTTCTAGGTTGGTCCGAGGTTCTGGCTGCCTTGTTTTCAGAGGGAAGCCGCATGGGCGGCGTGTAATTTTGTTGCGCATGACCGCGAAGGACCGTGAATGAAACCCATCGATCTGGCCCAGAGTCTTGATCTTCCTCGGCGCGCCGTGGCGCTGGTGCTGGCCGGCGGACGCGGCAGCCGGCTGAAGAACCTGACCGACAGCCGCGCCAAGCCGGCGGTTTATTTCGGCGGCAAGTTCCGCATCGTGGACTTCGCGCTCAGCAACTGCATGAACAGCGGCATCCGCCGCATCGGCGTCATCACGCAGTACAAGAGCCACAGCCTGCTGCGCCACCTGCAGCGCGGTTGGGCTTTCCTGAAAAGCGAGATGAACGAGTTCGTCGACCTGCTGCCCGCGCAGCAGCGCGTGGACGAGGACAGCTGGTACCGCGGCACCGCCGACGCTGTCTATCAGAACCAGGACATCCTCGCCGCCTACCGCGCCGACTATGTGGTGGTGCTGGCCGGCGACCACATCTACAAGCAGAACTACGCGCTGATGCTGGCCGACCACGTGGCACAGGGGCGCGAGTGCACGGTGGGCTGCATCGAGGTGGCCTCCGAGGAAGCGAAGGCCTTCGGCGTGATGGCCATCGACGCAGACCGCCGCATCCTCGACTTCGTCGAAAAGCCGCCCGAGCCGCCCACCATCCCCGGCAAGCCCGGCCGAACGCTGGCCAGCATGGGCATCTACATCTTCAACGCGCGCTACCTCTACCGCGAGCTCGAACGCGACATGAACGACCCGAATTCCAGCCATGACTTCGGCAAGGACATCATTCCGAAGATCGTGCGCGCCGGTCAGGCCGTGGCCCATCCCTTCGAGATGAGCTGCGTCGGCGGCAAGGTCGGCCACCCGCCCTACTGGCGCGACGTGGGCACGATAGACGCTTACTGGGACGCCAACATCGACCTCACGGCCACCGACCCGCTGCTGAATTTGTACGACACCAACTGGCCGATCTGGACCTACCAGCCGCAGCTGCCGCCGGCCAAGTTCGTGCACAACCAGGAAGACCGGCGCGGCATGGCCATCGAAAGCCTGGTCTCGGGGGGTTGCATCGTCAGCGGCGCTGTCTTCCGTTCGGTGCTGTTCTCTGACGTTCGGGTGCACTCCTACAGCGCAGTCAACTGGAGCGTGCTGCTGCCCGGTGTGCAGGTGGGGCGTGGCGCGCGGCTGACCCGCGTGGTGATCGACCGCGACTGCAACATTCCCGACAACCTGGTGATCGGCGAGGACGCGGTACTGGACGCCGAACGTTTCTATCGCACCGAGTCGGGCATCACCCTCGTCACGCGCGACATGCTGCGCCGGCTGACGTGAACGGAGCCACTGTCGAATGAAGGTTCTGCATGTGGCCGCCGAGGTCTTTCCCCTCGTGAAGACGGGCGGTCTGGCCGATGTGGTGGCGGCGCTGCCGGTGGCGCAAGTGCAGCAGGGTGCCGATGTCCGGCTGCTGCTGCCCGGCATGCCGGCTGTGCTGGACGCAGTGCAGGGCGCGCGCACTGTCATCGACATCGGATCCTGTTTCGGCGCACTGCGCGTGCGCTTGCTGCTGGCGCGGATGCCGGGCACGAAGCTGCCGGTGTATGTGGTGGACGCGCCCTACCTGTACCGCCGTGGCGGCAGCCCCTATCAAGACAACCAGGGCGAAGAGTGGCCCGACAACCTGCAGCGGTTTGCACTGCTCGGCTGGGTGGCGGCACACCTGGCCGGCGACGACGCAGACCCGCAGTGGGTGCCCGACATCGTGCATGCGCACGACTGGCATGCCGCGCTGGCCTGCGCCTACATGGCCGAGCACCGGCCCACGCGAGCAGCTTCGGTCTACACCGTGCACAACCTCGCCTTCCAGGGCCTGTTTCCGATGCACGACTGGCCCGCACTGGGGCTGGCATCGCATCTCATGTCGCCGGCGGGGCTCGAGTTCCACGGCCAGCTCAGCTTCATGAAGGCGGGGCTGAAATGCGCCGACCGCATCACCACCGTGAGCCCGACCTACGCGCGCGAGATTTCGACGCCCGAGTTCGGCTGCGGCCTGGACGGCGTCATCCGCGGCCGCGGCGCTGACGTGGTGGGCATCCTGAACGGCATCGACCCCGAACTGTGGAACCCGGCAACGGACGCCGCCATCGCCGCCTGCTACGACGCCGAGCGGCTGGCTGGCAAGCTGGCCTGTCGGCATGCGCTGCAGGCCGAGTTGGGTTTGCGGCCCGACGACAACGCGCTGCTGTTGACGGTGGTCAGCCGGCTGACGGCGCAAAAGGGACTGGACCTGGTGCTGGCCGCCTTGCCTGAACTCGCGCGTGCCGGCGTGCAGTTCGTGGTGCAGGGCACGGGCGACCCGGTACTGGAGGCCGCCTTCCGCATGGCGCAGCAGGCGCACCCGGGGCAGGTCCACGTGTACATCGGCTACGACGAGGCGCGTGCACATCGGCTCATCGCCGGCGCAGACGTCATCGCCGTGCCGTCGCGCTTCGAGCCTTGCGGGCTGACGCAGATGTACGGCTTGCGTTACGGCACGCTGCCCATCGTGCGGCGTGTCGGCGGCCTGGCTGACACCGTGGTCGACGCCGACGAAGCAGCACGGGCCGCCGGCACCGCCACGGGTTTCAGCTTCGACGCTGCCACGCCCGCAGCCTTCGAGCGTTGCGTGAGGCGTGCACTGGAACTGCGCGCGCAGCCGGCGGCATGGCAGCGCCTGATGGTGCGCGGCATGGCGCAAGAGCTGTCGTGGGCCGGGCCGGCGCAGCGCTATTCGGCGTTGTATGAAGAGGCGATCGAAAGCCGTCGTACGGGTTTCCTTCACGACTGAGTGCGTGGGGCGCGAGCCGCGGCCGCTCTCAGCTTCAGACAAGTTCGGTCGCCGGCGAGCCCTCGAACGCATCGTCTGGCGCCAGGCGCATCAGTTTCGCCGCCTCGACCACAGGCGCGAACAACCAGGTATCGACATCGACGAGCGCGATGGGCACCACGCTGCGCTTGTCCTGCAAGTGGGGTGGTCGTTTCGGGTCGGGCCGGTGCATGCGGCTCATCAACGGGTGAGCGTCGGCGTTGATCGTGAGCATGGTGTAGCTCTCGACAAGTTCGCCGGTTTCCCTGTCCGTCCAGGTGTTCCACAGGCCGGCCAGGCCCCAGGGCTCTCCGCTGGGTTGTCTGAAGCGCCAGGGCATGTGTTTGCCGGTCTGCCAGCAAGGCTCGAAGAAGCTCGCTGCCGGGATGATGCAACGCTGCCCACGCGCCCACGGCTGCTTGTAGCTGGCCTTTTCGCTGAGTTCCTCGCTGCGTGCGTTGCAGGTCGGGAACTTCAGCTTGCGTTCCTTGGCGAACCAGGGAATCAGCGCCCACTGGCCGACGACCAGTTCGCGCTGTGCCTGCGTGGCGTCACGCGCACTGCGAATGAAGGCCCCTTGGTAGCCGGGGAACATCTCGCGGGCCCAGCGAGACGGTGTTCGGGCACCTGCGTGCCACAGCCGTTCGATGTCGCCGGCCTCGGGGCTGATGTAGCGGGTGCACATGCGACCAAATGCTGCTGCGTTGGTGATGATCCAAGGCGTGGCTGGCGGAAGGGGCGGGATTCGAACCCGCGGAGGGCTGTTAACCCTCACATGCTTTCCAGGCATGCGACTTAAACCGCTCATCCACCCTTCCGTGGCCGCTGCGGGTGCGTGTTGCAGCACGCGCAGCGAGCCGGATTCTAGCCCTGGGGCGTCGGGCTCGCGGCGTGCTCGCGCAGCCGCTCCATCAGCACGTAGTCCAGCGCCTTGGCATGCGTGCATTCCAGCACCACCGGGGGCGCGCAGCCGTGCTCATACGCCTCGCGCCAGCGCGCTGCGCACACGCACCAGCGGTCACCTGGCTTCAGGCCGCGGAAGCGGTGTTCCGGGCGCGGCGTGATGAGGTCGTTGCCGCGCTCGACCTGAAAATTCAGGAAGGCCACCGTCACCTTCGCGCAGACGACATGGCTGCCGTGGTCTTGTGCATCGGTGTGGCAGCAGCCGTCGCGGTACCAGCCGGTCAGCGGGTCATAGCCGCAAGGCACGAGGGCCGTGCCCAGCACGTTCAGCGCGCGGGAACGGGTGTCGAGTGGCGTCGCGCTCACGCTGGCCTGTTTCCCTTGTTCAGGAGCGCCATTGCGGTGCCGATGAGCGCTGAAACCTCGCTCATGTTGCCCGGCACGATCATCGTGTTGTTCTTCTGCGCCAGCTGAGCGTAGGCCTCCACCGCCTTCTCGGCCACCTTCAGCTGCACAGCCTGCTCGCCGCCGGGCTGCAAGATGGCCGCGGCAATCTTTCGAATGGCGTCTGCCGTGGCGTCGGCCACCGCGGTGATGGCGGCGGCCTCGCCCATCGCGTTGTTGATCTCGGCCTGCTTCTCGCCCTCGCTGCGCGCGATGAAGGCTTCGCGCTCGCCGGTGGCAATGTTGATCTGTTCCTGGCGCCGGCCCTCGGAAGCCGCGATCAGTGCGCGCTTCTCGCGTTCGGCAGTGATCTGTGACTGCATCGCGAGCAGGATCGCCGCGGGCGGCGCAAGGTCCTTGATCTCGTAGCGCAGCACCTTCACGCCCCAGTTCAACGCCGCCTCGTCCAGTGCGTTGACCACTGCGGCGTTGATGAGTTCACGTTCCTCGAAGGTCTTGTCCAGCTCCATCTTGCCGATGACGCTGCGCAGCGTGGTCTGCGCCAGTTGCGTGATGGCCACGATGTAGTCGCTGCTGCCGTAGCTGGCACGCATAGGGTCGGTGATCTGGAAATACAGAATGCCGTCCACCTGCAACTGGGTGTTGTCCTTGGTGATGCAGACCTGGCTGGGCACATCCAGAGGCACTTCCTTCAATGAATGCTTGTAGGCCACACGGTCGACGAAGGGCACCAGCAGGCTCAGGCCCGGCGTCAGCGCGCGGTCGAACTTGCCCAGGCGTTCCACCACCCAGGCGTTCTGCTGCGGCACGATCTTGAGCGAGCGGGCGATGAAGATGATGGCGATGACCGCCAGGACGATGGCAATTTCCATGGGGAAGCTTTCTCGGAAAACAGGGGTTCAGGGGGTGGCCGGTGCCACGCGCAGTTCATTGCCATCCAGTGCCACGATGATGTGTTCACCCGGTGCCGGCGCGCCGCTGCCGGCATAGCGCACGGCCCAGGAGGCGCCGCGGTACGACACGCGTGCGGCGCCAGCGTCGTCCCAGGCCGACACTTGCACACGCTGCCCGATGTCGAGGTTGACATCGCGGTTGCTGGCGGCCGGGCGCGCCTTCGGTCGAAACTTGCGGGCGAAATACCACATTACCACGGCGCCGCCGCCCACTGCCGAGGCGGCGGTGATCTGCGACTGGGTATCGAAACCTGCCGACGCTGCGACGGCGCCAGCCACCGCGCCCAGCGCCAGCATCAGCAGGTAGAAGGTGCCGGTGGCCAGTTCGGCGGCCACCAGGGCGCCGACGGTCAACCACCACAGCGAAGTCGGGTCCAAATCCAAGGCGGTACTCCGTTGTTCACGTGTTGTCAGCGTCGTATCCAACGCTCGGGTCTGGGCAGTGTAGCGATGCGCACCCCCGCCATGGCACGCCCCTACACTTCGCGGTCTTCTTTCGACCAGACCCTTCGACCAAGGCCGCGCCATGCTCCGCTTCCGCTTCCCCATCGTCATCATCGATGAAGACTTCCGCTCGGAGAACACTTCGGGCTTCGGCATACGCGCGCTGGCCCAGGCCATCGAGAAAGAGGGCTTCGAGATCCTGGGCGCCACGAGCTATGGTGATCTGAGCCAGTTCGCGCAGCAGCAAAGCCGCGCCAGTGCGTTCATCCTCTCGATCGACGACGAGGAGTTCACGCCCGGACCAGAGCTCGACCCTGCGGTTTTGAACCTGCGCAAGTTCATTCAGGAGATCCGCTTCAAGAACGCGGACATCCCGATCTATATCTACGGCGAGACGCGCACCAGCCAGCACATCCCGAACGACGTGCTGCGCGAGTTGCACGGTTTCATCCACATGTTCGAGGACACGCCCGAGTTCGTGGCGCGCCACATCATTCGGGAGGCACGCAGCTACCTCGACGGCCTGGCGCCGCCGTTCTTCAAGGCGTTGATGGACTACGCGCAGGATGGCAGCTACTCGTGGCACTGCCCCGGCCACTCGGGCGGGGTGGCTTTCCTGAAGAGCCCGGTGGG
>JBBSCV010000101.1:0-11120 GCA_038249925.1 Burkholderiales bacterium | reverse complement strand
TGACGCCCATCAACGCCGGGCAGTTCACACCGCGTGCCTGAAACCGTTCCTCGCTGAGGACGCCTGCGGGCCACAATCGAGGGCTATGCCCGATTGGATTGCCTACACCGCGCTGGCCCTGCTGGCGCTGAACCTGCTGTTGGGCCTGGCGCTGCTGATGCGGCGCCAGGACGACAGAAACAGCGACCGCAGCGCCGCCCACGCCGAAAGCCTGGAGCGCCTGGAACGCGAACTGCGCGACGAACTCGGCCGCCAGGGCCAGGCCACGCGCGGCGACCTCGGCACCTTCCAGCAGTTGCTGCTGGCGCAGAGCGGTGAAGTGGCGCGCACGCAGAACGAGCAGATCGACAGCTTTCGCAGCCAGCTCGCCACCACGCAACAGGCCGTCAGCGCGGCGCTGGCCCAGGCGACACAGGGGCTGGCACAGCAGACCCAGGCCGCGCGCGAGGCGCAAGACGGCGCGTTGCGCCGCTTCGGCGAAACCCTGGCCGAACAGCTGCGCAGCCTGAGTGAGGCCAACGACCGCCGCATGGGCGAGGTGCGTGCTGCGGTCGAAACACGCCTGAACGCGCTGCAAGAGGGCAACGAGAAAAAGCTCGACCAGATGCGGGCCACCGTCGACGAGAAGCTGCACGCCACGCTGGAGCAGCGCCTGGGCGAAAGCTTCAAGCAGGTGGCCGACCGTCTGGAGCAGGTGCACAAGGGGCTGGGCGAGATGCAGACGCTGGCGCGCGACGTGGGCTCTCTGAATCGCGTGCTGACCAACGTGAAGACGCGCGGCATCTTCGGCGAGATGCAGCTCGCCGGCCTGCTGGAACAGGTGTTCACGCCAGAGCAGTACGCTGCCAACGTGGCCACCATCCCGGGCAGCAACGAGCGCGTGGAGTTCGCCATCCGCCTGCCGGGCCAGCGTGCCGATGGTGAACCGCTGTGGCTGCCCATCGACGCCAAATTCCCGCGCGAAGACTACGAGCGCCTGCTGGACGCGCAAGAGCGTGCCGACCCCGTGGCCGTTGAGGCCGCCGCCAAGGCCATCGAGACACGCTTGCGGCTCGAAGCGAAGAGCATCCGCGACAAGTACGTCTCGCCGCCGCACACCACCGATTTCGGAATCCTCTTCGTGCCCACCGAAGGCCTCTATGCCGAGGCGCTGCGCAGGCCCGGGCTGCTGGAAGCGCTGCAGCGTGAGTTCAAGGTGATGCTGGCGGGCCCGACCACGCTGCTGGCCACTCTGACCAGCCTGCAGATGGGCTTTCGCACGCTGGCGCTGGAGAAGCGCTCGGCGGAGGTCTGGGAAGTGTTGGGCGCGGTGAAGACAGAGTTCGGCAAGTTCGGCGACGTGCTGGATAAAACCAAGAAGAAGCTGGACGAAGCCAGTTCCACCATCGATGCCGCCACGACGCGAACACGCGCGATGCAGCGCCGACTGAAGACCGTGGAGGCGCTGCCCGAAGCCCAGGTGAGCCGCCTGCTGCCCGGCCTGGCATCGCCATCGGCCGACGACGACGCTGATGCCTGACCCGGCGCCGCCTGAGCACCACCGCGGCGCCGGCAGCGCGCCGGTGCTGGCGGCCTTGATCGCGGGCCAGCTGGGCATTCACTCGGCCATGGCCGGCCTTCGCATGGCGGCGCCGCTGCAGACGCTGAGCGAGGGCTACAGCGCCTGGAGCGTGGGCCTGCTGCTGGCCTTGTTTGCGGCAGCCCCGGTGGCCACGTCCTTGCACGCCGGCCGCCTGGCCGACCGCCTGGGCTATCACCGCCCGGTGGCCCTGGCAGTGGCGCTGACGCTGGCAGGCTGCCTGCTGGCCCTGCTGTCCACGCTGGTGACCGGCGACTGGCACTTCCTGCTGCTGTGCGGTGCTGCGCTGCTTGCGGGTGGCGGCACCAACGTCGGCCTGCTGACTATTCAGCGCACCGCTGGCCTGGCCGCCAAGGACAGCATCGAGCGCGTTCGCATCTTCAGCTGGCTGGGCATCGCGCCGAGTTTCTCTAACGTCATCGGACCCGTGGCAGCGGGTTTTGTGATCGATGCCTGGGGCTACCGCGCCGCCTACGGCTTGCTGCTGTTGATGCCGCTGGTGACCGTCGCCTCGGCACGCCTGGTGCCGCACCTGGCGCCGGCCCACGCGGCCGCTGCCGTGGCCGGGCGCCGCGCCTGGGACATCTTGAAAGCGCCGGGCATGAAGCGCCTGCTGGTCGTGAACTGGCTGCTGTCGAGTTGCTGGGACGTGCACACCTTCGCGGTGCCGGTGCTGGGCCACGAGCGCGGCTTCAGTGCCAGCACCATCGGCCTCATTCTTGGCACCTTCACGCTGGCCGTGACCGGCATTCGGCTGCTCATCCCGCTGCTGGCGCACCGGCTCAGCGAAACCGTGGTGCTGCGTGCAGCCATGGCGGGGTCGGGCGTGGTGTTCGTGCTGTACCCGTTTGCCCCCAGCCCTTTGGCGATGGGTGGCCTGGCGGTGCTGCTGGGCATCACGCTGGGCAGCGTGCAACCGATGGTGATGTCGATGCTGTACCACATCACGCCCGACAACAGGCACGGGGAGGCGCTGGCGTTTCGCTCGATGGCCATCAACGCCAGCAGCACGCTGATGCCGCTGGCCTTCGGCGCCGCCGGCACGCTGGCGGGTGCGGGCGTGCTGTTCTGGGTGATGGGCGGCGCGGTGGGCGCCGGGTCGTGGCTGGCGCGGCGTTTGGCACCGGTGCCGGACAAGAGTTGAATGCCAGGGCTTGAGAGCAGGCGCCTGCGTTTACGAGATTGAAGTCTTCCTGGAACTTGCCTAGAACCGCGGTCCACTGGCAGGCGGCGGCGGCTCCATACCCCGGGGTTCGGGCGCTACGGGCGAGACAGGCGCTGGCACTGCAGCACGGGCCACCAGCGGCGTTGCCACCGGCACGGGCCAGTTGCGCGGCAGCTTCGATTCCTTCGGATAGCCGGCTGCATCGAGATAGCCGCCCCAGTCGACATCGTTGAAACCGCGAAGCGGCTGTGCGCCGACGGTCAGAGACGGCACGGTGCGGCCGCCGACCAGGCGCTCGAGCGCTTGCCCGTCTTCCTCACTGGTGATGTTGCGTTCTGTGTAGGGAATGCCGCGCTGCTGCAGCAGCGTGCGGCCGCTGTCGCAGGGCGCGCAGTTCGCGGTGGTGTAGAGCGCCACCGGATAGCGCGCCACGGCCTGGCGCAGATCGAATGGCAGGCCCACCTCCAGCCCAGGCGCTGGCGGCGGCGTGTTGCGTCCCATCGGCGTCACACGCAGGTTGCTGGCGGCGGGCGGGCGGTCGGTGTAGGTCACGCTGCCGTCGGGTGCCACCACCTTGTACTGCGCCAGCGCAGGCGCTGACAGCAGCACCAGGCAGGCCCCGACAAGCGCCACTGCGAGCGGGCGGCCGGTGGAAAGCTCAAGCATCGGCTTCATGGTGGGCGGTGGCTCGCAAGCCGAGTGCAGCAGAACCCTGAATCTAGCCCAGGCGCCCGGGTACCTCAAGCCAGACCCTGCTGACGCAGCAGCGCATCGAGGCGGGGTTCACGGCCGCGGAAGGCACGAAAGCTTTCCAGCGCCGTGCGGCTACCGCCGACCTCGAGAATTTGCTCGCGAAACCGGCGGCCGGTGGCGGCGTCGAAGATGCCGGCTTCCTCGAACGCGCCGTAGGCATCGGCCGAGAGCACCTCGGCCCAGGCGTAGCCGTAGTAGCCCGCGCCGTAGCCGCCATCGAACAGGTGGCCGAAGGTGCAGGCGTAGCGAGCAAAACTGGGCGCAAGTTCAGGCTGTACCTCGGCGTTGACTTCGTCGCACAGCGCCTGCACGCGCACGGCGGCACCGGCCTCGTGGTGCACGCGCATGTCGAACAGCGCGTATTCGCACTGGCGCAGCAGAAACAGACCTTTCTGAAAGTTGCGTGCTGCGCGCAGGCGCTCGAACATTGCGTGCGGCAGCGGCTCGCCCGTCTGCACATGGCTGCTCAGGCGCTGCAGCACTTCCCATTCCCAGCAGAAGTTCTCCATGAACTGGCTGGGCAACTCGATGGCGTCGCCCTCAACACCCGAGATGCCGGCCACGGCCAGTTCGTCCACCTGCGTCAGCATGTGGTGCAGGCCGTGCCCGAACTCGTGGAAAAGTGTCACGACATCATCGTGCGTCAGCAGCGCGGGCCGCCCGCCCACGGGCGCGGCGAAGTTGCACACGAGGTGGGCCACGGGCAGCTGGGTGTGGCCCTCGGGGCGGCGCCAGCGGGTACGGCTGTCGTCCATCCACGCACCCGACTGCTTGCCGGGCCGCGCGTAGGGGTCGAGGTAGAAGGCCGCCAGCGGCTTGTCGTCCCGCCAGACGCGAAAGTAGCGCACGCTGTCGTGCCACACCGGTGCGTCTTCGCGCCGTATCGCCACGTCGAAGAGGGTCTCGATCAAGCCGAACAGACCCTGCAGCACCGCGGGCTCGGTGAAGTACTGCTTAAGCTCCTGGCTGCTGAAGGCGTAACGCGTCTGTTTGAGCTTTTCTCCCGCGTAGTGGCGGTCCCAGGGCTGCAGGTCCTGGATGCCCAGTTCTTGCGCCGCGAATTCGCGCAACTCAGCCAGTTCACGTTCGGCGCTCGGGCGGGCACGTGAAGCAAGTTCGCGCACGAAGCGCAGCACTTCGTCGGGTGCGCGCGCCATCTTGGCCACCAGGGCCAGATGGGCATAGCTCGAGTGGCCGAGCAGCGTGGCCTCTTCGGCGCGCAGCGCCAGCAGTTCGGCGATGGTCGCGGTGTTGTCGAAGTCGGGTGCACCCAACTCGCTGGCGCGGGTGTTGTAGGCGCGGAAGAGCTCCGCGCGCAGGGCGCGGTCGTGCGCGAACTGCATCACCGGCAGGTAGCAAGGGAGCTGCAGTGTCAGCAGGCACCCGGGCTGGCCGGCGGCCTTTGCAGCTTCGCACGCGGCCTGCCGAACGTCGTCGGGCACGCCGTCGAGCCGGGCTTCATCGACGCACAGCTGGAAGGCATCGGTGGCGTCGAGTGAACGGTCGCCGAACTGGCGCGAGAGCTCGGCGCATCGGTCCTGAATGGCAGCATGGCGCTCACGCGCTGCGCCCTGCAGTTCGGCGCCACCCAGCACGAAATCACGCAGTGCGTCGGCCAGTGCCTTGTGCTGCGCGGGCGTCAGGCGTTCGGCTTCAGGGTTGGCGGCCAGGGCCTTGTACTTGGCATACAGCCTGTGGTCGGAACCCAGGCGCGTGGTGAAGGCCACGATGCGCGGCTGCGCTTCGGCATGGGCGGCGCGCAAGGCCGGCGTGTCGGCCACGGACGACAAGTGGTTCACATGCGCCCAGGCGCGGCGCAGGCGTTCGACGGGCACGTCCAGCAGCAGCGCCAGAGCATCGTAGTCAGCCGGCACGTCGGGGCCGACTGCACGTTCTAGAGCGGCCTCTGCATCGGCCAGCAGCACGTCCAGCGCCGGACCCACGTGTTCGGGCCGTATCTGGTCGAAAGGCGTCAGCTCTGCGTCGCGCAGCAGCGGGTTGTCATTGGTGGGAGCTGGGGTCGACTTCATGCCTGGGCCTCCGCTGCCTGCAGGGTGTTGACGAGCAGCATGGTGATGGTCATGGGCCCGACGCCGCCGGGCACCGGTGTGATGTGGCCTTGCGGGCCCAGCGCTTCGCGCACGGCGGCAAAGTCGACATCACCACAAAGCTTGCCTTCATCGTTGCGGTTCATGCCCACGTCGACGATGACGGCGCCGGGCTTCACCATGTCGGCGGTGAGCGTGTTGCGCCGGCCCACCGCCACCACCACCACGTCGGCGGCGCGTGTGTGCAGCGCGATGTCGGGCGTGGCGCTGTGGCACACGGTGACCGTGGCGTTGGCCTGCAACAGCAGCAGCGCCATGGGTTTGCCCACGGTGTTGCTGCGGCCGATGACCGCCGCGTGCTTGCCCTTCAAGTGGATGCCGCTGTGCTCGATCAGCTTCAAGCAGCCGTAAGGTGTGGCCGGGCGCAGGCCGGGCAGGCCCGTCATCAGCGTGCCGGCGCTGTGCACCGAGAAGCCGTCGACGTCTTTCGCCATCGCAATGGCCTCGATGACCTTCTGCGGGTTGATGTGCCGGGGCAGCGGCATTTGCACCAGGATGCCGTGAATCGCGGGGGCGGCGTTCAGCGCTGCGATGCGCGCCAGCAGTGCGTCTTCACTGAGGCTGTGGTCATACTTTTCCAGCACCGAGTGCAGGCCGTGGTCGGCGCAGGCCTTGACCTTGTTGCGCACGTACACGGCGCTGGCCGGGTCATCGCCCACCAGAATGACGGCAAGGCCGGGCCGGCGCCCGCGCGAAGAAAGCGCCATCGCGCGCGCGCCGACTTCGGCACGCAGCAGTTGCGAGAGGGCGACACCGTCGAGGATGCGGGCGGTCATGTCGGAAGTCCTTGAAACGAAAAGGCCGCTGTCATCGCAGCGGCCTGGTCAGATGCGAAAGAGAAGTCAGCTCTTGGTCTGCGCGCCGAGCGCGATCTTCAGCAAGTCGGCCACGGTGTTGGCGTTCAGCTTTTCCATGATGTTGGCGCGGTGCGCCTCCACCGTCTTGATGCTGATGCCCAGATCGTCGGCAATCTGCTTGTTCAAGCGGCCGGCGACGATGCGTTCCAGCACCTGCGCCTCACGCGTGGTCAGGCGCGACAACAGCGCGTCTCGGCTGGCCTGTTCCTGGTGCTGGCTGAAGGCGCTGCGCGCCTGGTCGAGCATGCGCTCCACGAGACCCAGCAACTCTTCTTCCTTGAACGGCTTTTCGATGAAGTCCATCGCGCCTTTCTTCATCGTCGTCACGGCCATCGGCACGTCGCCGTGGCCGGTGATGAAGACCACCGGCAGCGGGCTCTTGCGCTCGATCAGACGGTCTTGCAATTCGAGGCCGCTCATGCCGTCCATGCGGATGTCGGCAATCAGGCAAGCGACCTCGCGCGGATCGAAGCGCGACAGGAAGGACTCCGACGAATCGAAGCACTTCACGCGGTAATCCTTGCCCTCCAGCAACCACTGCAGCGAATCACGAACGGCTTCGTCGTCATCGACAACGTAGACGGTGCCCTTTTTGGGGATGAGGCTCATGGAAGCATCGGCGGCGTGCGGGCTCGCGGGTCAGGTATTCGCTGTGGTCTCGCCCACACCTGGAGCTTCGTGCGGGGCCTCGTTCGGAGCAATTGCAGCGTCGGAGCGGGGGGTGATGTCCACCGGCAAGGTGAACGAAAACCGGCATCCGACAGCCTGAGTGCCATTGTAGAGGTTCTGCGCTTTCATCCGGCCCCGGTGGCTCTCGATGATGCTGCGGCACAGGCTCAGGCCGATGCCCAGGCCTTCGGCCTTGGTGCTGAAGAAGGCCTCGTAGAGACGGTTCATGGCTTCTTCCTTGATGCCCGGGCCCATGTCGGTGACGCTGAACTCGATGACGCCACCTTCTTCGGGCGTGTGGCGCGGCACCACGCGCAGTTCGATGTGGCGGCGCTGCGTGGGCAGCTTGTCGCCGTCGATGGCTTCGGCTGCGTTCTTAAGCAGGTTCAGCAGCACTTGCTCGATGAGGATGGGGTCGACCATGATGCCCGGCAGGCGCTGCGCCACGTAGGTGTGGATGGCGACATTGCGCCGCCGCAGCTCGATCCCCGCCAGTTCGACGGCGTCTTCGACGATCTGCTGCGCTTCAGCGGGCTCGCGCTTGGGTTCGCTGCGTTTGACGAAGGCGCGGATGCGGTGAATGATCTGTCCCGCACGTTCGGCCTGGCGCGCCGTCTTCTGCAGCGCGGCGATCAAATCTTCCTGCTTGATGGTCTCGGCCTTGACGCGGCTGACCATGCCGTTGCAATAGTTGGTGATGGCGGTCAGCGGCTGGTTCAATTCATGCGCCACCGAAGACGCCATCTCGCCCATGGTGACGAGGCGGCTCGTCACCTGCGCCTTTTCGGCCTGCGCGGCACTCTGTTCTTCTGCGCGCAGGCGGGCGGTGATGTCGGTGGCAATCAGCATCTGCGCCAGGCGGCCGTCGGTCCACTGCAGGTAGCGCGCGCGCACGTCGAACCCCTTCTGCAGGCCTTCGATGAACACCTCGCGCGGGTTGGCGCCGGTTTCGGTGAGCTCCTGCGTCGGCAGGCCCGACATGGGGTCACTGTCGTCATCGCCGTCACCGCTGAACGGCGCCACGCCAGCAACACCGCCAGCCAACTGCTGGTGGCCGCGCGCGTCGCCACCGAACCAAAGCCGGTAGCTGCGGTTGACGAAGAGCAGTTCACCCTGCTGCACGGACAGCACGCTGACACTGGCGTCCAGGCTTTCCAGCACCGTGGTGAAACGCTCGTGGCTTGCGCTGAGCTGGTCGCGTATGCGCTTGGCCTCGGTGATGTTCGTGATGCTGGTCATCCAGCCGGTCTGCTGGCCCTTGGGGTCGATCAGAGGGCTGATGTACATGCGTGCATCGAAGATCACGCCATCCTTGCGCATCACCTTCACCTCGATGCCGCCGCTGGGGCTGCGGCCCTGCAACTCCTGGCGCAGCAGACGGCCGTTTTCTTCGATGCGGTCAGGCGGCCAGTAGGGGTAGGGCGGCAGACGGCCCACGAGCTCGGCGTTCGAGAAGCCCGTCATCTGGCAGAAGGCGGCATTGACGTAGGTCACGCGGCCTTCGAGGTCCATCGCGCGCATGCCGGTGGGCATGCTGTTTTCCATCGCGCGGCGAAAGTTGGTCTCTTGCACCAGCGCGCCCTGAATCTGGCTGCGCCGGCGCACATGGCGCCAGGTGCCCAGCAGCATCCAGACCGTCAGCACGCTCAGCGCCACCACCATCCAGAAGAGCGTGTTGTTGACGAGTCCGATGCTGGTGCGCCAGCCCTGGCCGCGCAGCACCAGGCCGTTCAGAGAAGGCGTCAGCGGCGCGTCGCTGACGATGGAGGCACGCCGCCCCGTCTGGCCCGGCATCGGCGTGACGGTGGCGGCCAGCACCTTGTCGTTTTCGTTGACGACCGAGATCATGTGGCGTTGCGCCACATCAGCTGGCACGAAGTGGCGTACCAGCGCGTCGACTGAGTACTCGACGATCAAGACACCGGAGAAGGCGTTGCGCGAGACCAGCGGAACGTGCAGCTGGAAGACTGCGCTGCCGCTGTTGTCCAAGAAGCCCCGGGAATAGGCAGGCGAACGCGTGCTGCGCGCTGCGCGGAACGTGAGCTCGGGCTCGGACGCATCAGCCGCGTGGTCTGCGGTCTGTCCGATCGACTGGCCGATGGACGGGTCATTGGTTTGGCGGCTGGTCTGGGGCGAATCAGCCGGAAGCAACGGCTCTGCAGGCGCGCTGCCGCTGCCTGTCTGGAACAACATCGCCCAGTGGCTGGCGCGCACGCGCCGCCGGGCATCGAGCCAGCTCAAGTGGGTGAGCTCGGGCCTTTCGCGCGCGAAGGCCACCGCCTGCGCGACGAATTCCTCAGGGTCGCTTTCGCGTTCGACGAGGTCGCGCGCCATGCGAATCAACGCTTCCTGGTTCTGGATCAGGCGCAGGCCGATCTGCTGCTGTGTCAGTTCGGTATCGCGCTTGACGGATTCCGTCTCTCGCTCGATTTCCTCATTGCGCAGGTACCAGAAGGCCGAAATGATGGCCGCCAGAAACAGCAGCACAGACAGCAGCGGGCCCAGCGTCGCGAAGCGGTCTTGCCGGGCAGGCGATTGGCGTCGCCACCATCGACCGAACAGGCGTTTGGCCCCCGGTGGTGCGGCTGCCGGTTGTGGCCCGGCGTTGGGGGTGGAAGGCTCGGGTTGAGGCATGCTGCAATTATCGAACGATCGCGACGGAAGACTGGTTCGTTCCGCATTATGGAATGACGACTCACGGTTTGGAATCCAGGGTCACTTGTGCCAAACTCGCGTCCGACCGCAAAAAACTGAGAACTGGAGACAAGCATGTCCGCTATGCCGGAGTCTTTCCTTGGCCCTTCCGCTGCAGACAGCGCCCATGCCGCGCGCACAGACACCGACGCGCAGGAAACGCGCGAATGGCTCGACGCTCTCACGGCCGTCATCGCGGCAGAGGGTGCAGACCGGGCCCACTTTCTGCTGGAGCAACTGCTAGAGCATTCGCGCCAGAGCGGCATCGATCTGCCGTTTTCGGCCAACACCGGCTACGTCAACACCATCGAGCCGGCCGACGAAGAGCGCAGCCCCGGCAACCTCGAGCTCGAAGGTCGTCTGCGCGCCTACATGCGCTGGAACGCGATGGCGCTGGTGGTGAAAGCCAACCGGCTGCACCCGGCCGATGGCGGCGACCTCGGCGGCCACATCAGCAGCTTTGCCAGCCTGGCGCACATGTTCGCCGCAGGTTTCAACCACTTCTGGCACGCCGAGAGCACAGAAGCCGGCAGTGAGCACGGCGGCGACCTGCTCTACATCCAGGGCCATTGCAGCCCCGGCATCTACGCCCGCGCTTTCATGGAAGGGCGCCTGAGCGAAGAGCAGATGCTCAACTTTCGCCAGGAAGTCAACGGCAAGGGCCTGAGCAGCTACCCGCACCCCAAGTTGATGCCCGAGTTCTGGCAGTTCCCGACCGTCAGCATGGGCCTGGGCCCGCTGATGGGCATCTTCCAGGCGCGTTTCCTGAAGTACCTGCATGCGCGCGGCATTGCCGACACCTCCAACCGCAAGGTGTGGGTGTTCTGCGGCGACGGCGAAATGGACGAGCCGGAAAGCCTGGGCGCCATCGGCCTGGCGGCCCGCGAGAAGTTGGACAACCTGGTTTTCGTCGTCAACTGCAACCTGCAGCGGCTGGACGGGCCCGTGCGTGGCAACGGCAAGATCATTCAAGAGCTGGAAGGCGAATTCCGCGGCAGCGGCTGGGACGTCATCAAGCTGATATGGGGCAAGGAATGGGACGGCCTGCTGGCGCGCGACAAGGACGGTGCGCTGCGCAAGATCATGATGGACACGCTGGACGGCGACTACCAGGCTTTCAAGGCCAACGACGGTGCCTTCGTGCGCAAGAACTTCTTCGGCCGCGACCCGCGCACGCTGGAAATGGTGGCCAAGATGTCCGACAAGGACATCTGGAACCTGCGCCGCGGCGGGCACGACGCGCAGAAGGTCTACGCCGCCTTCCACAAGGCCAACAACAGCCAGGGCCAGCCCAC
>JBBSCV010000100.1:0-11126 GCA_038249925.1 Burkholderiales bacterium | reverse complement strand
CGCGGAAAGTTGGTCGGTGCGCTGCCGGGCAGGGGCAGCGCGATTTCCAGCAGCGCGGGCAACGTCGGGTTGGTGACGTAGTCGATGAACTGACCATCGCCGCTGGGCGCAGAAGCATTGAACTTGTCCTTGTCCTTCAAGCCGATGACGACTTCGTTGACGAGGGGCATGCCCAGACGCGAAACCTGCACCCAGGCACCCCCGGGCTTTTCGCTCGTGTGGTGGCCAGAAGGGGGCGACGGGTTCAGCAGCCGGGCCTGGCGCAGGCTGGCTGTGGTCCAGCCACCGATGACGGTCTCGGTGCCGGCCACCAGGCAACTGCGGTGCACTTCCACCGCCAGCGAACTGATGTTCTTGTCGCCAATGGGGTTGGGCACGGCGCCGATGTTCGCCGGGTCGGTGATGACGGCCACGGGCGCGTTCACCAGGTCGAAGATGGTGCCCAGATTGACAGCGAAGCCTTCCTGGCGTTGGCCTACGAAGACCTTGGCCGGAAGGCTGCAGCCCGGAATGGCGACGGTGTAGATGTGCTTGGTCGCATAGGCCGCGTAGTCAGGAATGGTCTTGGTGCCGATGTTGTCGACCGGCTTGTCGAACTCCGCCGCGGCCGTGCTGGCATTCGTCACCGCTGACGCCGTGCCGGTGCGGCGGTCGCCACGCACCACGGTCACGCCAAAGGTCTCGGCCAGGTTCAGGTTGGCGTCACGCACATTCGAAACGCCGCCTGCCTGGATCAACGGGATGGCCACGTTCTTGCCGCCCACCGGCAAAGTGACGCCCGCCCCGCCGTTGGCCAGGGTGTTGCTGAAGCGGAACTGAAAAGTGATGTCTTCCTTGGCGTCGCCGTTGTTGTCGATGTGAATCTCGTACAGCGCGTTGCGGTCCAGGCTGAAGTAGTTCGGACCGCCGTACGCGTCTTGCAGTGGCTGGTAATTGGCAATCAGGGTGACGTAGTCGCTGCGGCCGGTTTCATAGCTGCGGAACATGTAGAAGTCGGTGCCGTCCACCTTCGGGCTGGTGGCGATGAACGGGGCCTCTCGGTGGCTCGAGGCGCCAGCGCCTGCGGTGCAGGCCAGCAGCACGGCGGCCAGCACCGGGGTCGCGGCAAAACGGATCTTGGTCATGGCATCTCCTGAGGAACTTTGGCGAAGGGTTGTCCTGATCGTCACGATGGACGCCGACAACGACCCATACGTCAGCAGCGCCCAAACGGATGCGTTCCTCGCTTCGCTGCGCAAGGGTCTGCGAACCCCAACATGGCCATGCTGCGTGTTTCCACGCCTTCCATGGCCTGGACCCGGGCTTCGCCGGTCTCGTGGCCGTAGCCCTGCGCGTGCAGGGTGCCGTGCACCGGCGTCACCAGCTTGGGCTGCGCGGCCATCGGCAGGCGCAGCGGCAAGGGCAGCGGGATGGGCAGCGACAGAACCCACTGGCAACCCGGCACGCGTTCAGACCGCGTCTTGCTGTGTCGAGCTGCGGCGCGCAAGCAGCAGGCCGGCCAAGCCCAAGCCCATCAACGCCCAGCTGCCGGGCTCGGGCACGGCCGACACGGTCAGCCCGGCCAGGGTGCCGTTGAACTGGCCCATCAGCGTCGCCTGGCCCGTCATCAGGTTGATGCCGTACAGGCCTGTCGTCAGCAGGCCACCGTCGACGTTCAGGGCCGCAAAGCCCACGTTCTCGGACGTCAGCTCGAAACCGTTGGCGCGCAGCACATCGACGCCTAGCGAGCCCACGGTGATGATGGTCGGCGTGTTGAAGGCGGAGGCGGCCACGGACAGGGTGTCATTGACGCTGTCGACGTAGTACAGCGCCGTGGACGGCGGCGCCATGGTGCCCATCGGGTTGGAATTGCTGTAGGCCACCGCCGTAAAGCCCGGCGCAATGGTGTTGGGCATGTTGCCCACCACCCCGGTGCCGGCGTTGATGGCGAAGTTGGCGCCGGCCGAGCTGATCAGCCGCAGCGAGGAGCCGCCATTGAAGTCGGCCACCGGGTTGAAGTCGATGCCGTAGCCCAGCGAAGCATCGACCACTGGCGCCGACAGCGCGGTGACGAAGCTGGCAGCGCCTGTCAACTCGTTGACGGTGTAGATCCGGCTGGATGCCGTCACTCCGTAAATGGTGTTGTTGCTGGGTCGCAGGTCGATGCCGACAAAGCGGTCGCCGGCGTCCATGCCGGTGATGGCAACCAACGTGGCCATGCCCGGGCTGGCCGAGTCGAAGCGAGCGAGCTGATTGCTGGTGGTCAGGCCCACCAGGCCGACGGCCTGGGCGGGCAGGGCTGCGGCGGCAGCAAGCACGACGGCCAGCGTGATGGCCTTGGGGACAGTGGAGAGGGCAAGGGTTTTCATGACGGGCTCCTGTGGTGAATGGGTGGCTGCCCGCCCGCCGCAACCGCAGGGCTGCACGGGTCTGGGCTCCTTCCGGTACGCAGGCCGATGCCAATGGATGCAGTCTTCGACGTGGCAGAGCCCACTCATTCAGGGGGGCAGCTTTGAGAACGCTGTCGGCACGCGGGCGGCAAACATCCGCTGTCACGGCGCTGGCGTATATCGACTCAGGTGCGGTTTGGCGCGGACCATGTCGATGCACTGTCCAAACCGGCCCTCTCCCCCTTAGGATTCATGCCAATGAGCGTCACCGACCCCGCCTGGACCGAACGCAGCCGCCGACTGGAAAGCCTGCTGTCGCGCGTTGCCTTGGGCGACCGCAAGGCCTTCGCGGCGATCTACGACGACACGCGGGCCTATCTCTTCGGCGTCATCCTGCGCATCACCGGGGACCGAGGGCTGGCCGAAGACGTGCTGCAAGAGGTGTACGTCAACGTATGGCGCGCAGCGCAGAGTTTCGACGGCGAACGCAGCCAGCCGCTGACCTGGCTCACCGGCGTGGCACGCAACCGCGCCATCGACAGCCTGCGCCGGCGCAAGGCCGAACCGACCACCATCAGCATGGATCTGGACGGAGACGAAGGCGGCGAGAGTGTGGTGGCCGGCATCGCCGACCCCGGCGCCGGACCGATGCAGCAACTGGAACGGGCGGCCGAGGCCCAGGCTCTGACGCAGTGCATTCAGCAGCTCAGCCGCGAACAGCAGCAGTGCCTGGCCCTGGCCTATTACCGCGGCCTGTCGCATGCCGAGACGGCCGAACACCTGTCGCTGCCTCTGGGCACGGTGAAGAGCTGGGTGCGCCGCGCGCTGATGGCGGTCAAGGACTGCCTGACTCGCGCCGGTATGGTGCAAGGGGGGGCCTGAGCAATGGACTACAGCCGCCCCGAACGCGCCGACCGCCTGGCGTCCGAATACGTGCTGGGCACGCTGCGCGGGCCTGCGCGCCGGCGTTTCGAGACCCTGTTGCCTGCCCACCCCGTGCTGCGACGCGCCGTCAACCGCTGGGAAGAGCGCCTGGCGGTACTGGCAACCAGCCAACCCGGTGTCGAGCCGCCACTGCGGGTGTGGCAACGCATCGAGCAGCGGCTGTTTTCGCTGCAGACATCAGTACAAACATCGACGCAGACAGCGGCGCAAAATGCAGCGCAGGCAGCGCCGCAGCGCAGCGGCTTGTGGCAGGCCCTGGTGCTCTGGCGCAGCATCAGCTTCATAGCGATGGCCGCCGTGCTGGCGCTGGTGGTGATCCCTCAACCGTTGCCCGAACCGCAGCCGCCGGTGGTGATCGTGCTGCAGGCCAACCCCGAGGTGGCCCAGGCGGCGCAGGTGGCGCTGGGTGTGCAGGCATCGTTCGTCGCCAGCGTCAGCGCCGACGGCCGCGCCCTGGTGCTGCGCCCGCTGGGCAATCTGGCCCTGCAACCGCAGCGAGTGCTGCAACTGTGGGCCGTGCCGCCGCAGGGTGCGCCGCGATCGCTGGGCCTGGTGCAGGCGGCCGGAACCACCACCGTGCTGCGCGCCGCTTTGCTGCAAGACGTGGCGGCCTTCGCGGTCAGCGTCGAGCCCACCGGCGGTTCACCCACCGGTGCGCCGACCGGGCCGATCGTGTCGGTGGGCAGCATCTGAGGCGGGCGCGGGGCGCGCTGCGGCGCCACGCCACCCCAGCCGCCGCTTTCACGCAGATGTTCAGCTGCATGATCGCCAGCAGCACCGCCGGCATGACGACGATGACCACCAGACCCTTGCCGATGATCACGGCCGATGAAGGGCAGGCGCGGACGTGCCGGTCTACACCGCCGCCATCGACCGGCAGAGGACAGTAAATTCAAATGCACTTCTTTCTTGCAATGCCCAAGGCAACGGCCGGTGACATCATGAAAGGGTCAGTGCTGCCAGTTGAAGAATCAAAACTGACAGCTTGAAGGGAAGCCGACGCTCAGGCCTCGACGCTGTTCGCGGCGATGTCGTAAGTGAAGGCCTTCGCCGTCGCGCTGACCACGCCCTTTTCGTCCTGCTGGAAGTAGTTGAACCTGATCTTGGCGAAGTTCAGCGCGATGTTCTCCGTGAGCCGATCGTCACCACCAGAGCCGCCGGTGGTGACCGACGTGAGGATCACTTCCTCCATGACAATTTCGATGTACTTCTGCTGCGTCTTGCCGGCCTTGCGCACCGTCAGCGTGGCCTTGGTGAAATGCTCGCCGGTGGCGCAGCCCAGCAGCAGCGCGTGCGAGCCGGCGTCGACGTACTTGGTGCATGTGAGGTCCTGGAAGTTGGCCTTGCCGGCACCGGCGCCGCCGCCCATGTGCGCGGTGCCAGAGTTGATAACGCCCCAGCTCCAGGCCAGGATGTCGCAGGCCTTGACCTTCTTCATTTCCGAATCGGTCGTTTCGCCATCTATCGTTTCGATCTTCAAGAACATGTCAACAGCCATGGTGCGCTCCTAATTGCCCGTGTTCGACGGGGCGTTGTTGCAAAACTGCGTTGATCACCCGCGGCAGCGGATGCCCTGCACTGCGCAGCCAGAGAGGGAAGGCCCGAATGAGGGCCGGTGACCCATTGATTTCCACCAGCGCATCGCGCAGCCGGCTGGATCGTTCCTGCCCGGCAGTCGCTGAAATCCATGGCGAGAAATGCTCGGCCTTCCTCGGCGGCGCTCAACAGCGCGCCCTGGACCTTGGGCGCGGCACCCAGGTGGGCCAGGTCGCTCTGGTAATGGCTCTTGGCCCGGCTCAGTTTCTTGGCGGCCGGTCGCCAATGTGCCGAGTTGCAGGTCAGGATCGGCGACACGCCCCTTGGCCACTGCGGCGGGCTCTAGCCGGGGTTCGTCGATCGAGGAAAGCGTTGTGAATCTCGGCACCTGTGACTGGCGGTTGGAGGTACGTGGCCCGTGCGTTGCAAGGCATGGGTCGTACTGTCGCGGCCGACCGGCAGGGCTGTCCTCAAGCGCGGCCAAAATTTCGCCAAAAGCCGCGTGGCGCCGAGGTGCCATGGGCGACGGCTCGCAGGCCCGCCCGTGGCTGACGGGCCAACAGGGTGAACTCGTCCGCAAGCGCGGGACCGCACCCTGCCCGACGAGCCTGCTTCGTCCGCATCGCCCGTTGGCGTTCAGGCGCTGAGGTGCGCGCCTTCCTGCGCCAGCATCCACGCCCTGGCGTGTTGCACCACCTCGTCGGCGTCAACAGCAGACAGGTCTATCGATCGCTGCAGACCGCCGCCGTGTCGATGGCTGTCACCGTCTGACCGACGCGGGTGTGGGGTACCCAAACGCGCCAGCCATACGGCGGCCCGTCGACGCCGCAGGCCTCCACCGTGCGCGGCTGCCTCTCCATACGGGCAGAACCCCTTTAAACCGATATCCGTCGAAGGATTGCAGGGCGACGGGGATTCATCTGCATCGCCGCGCCCAGACTCTGTCTATCGCCCAGACGTCGGGCGCCTCGCCAGCAAGTGGTCGATTGAGAACACGCCAGGTCCGCGGGCCATCAGATACAGCAAAAGCGCCGCCCAGGTGCCGTGGGTGGCGTAGGCGCCGGGATAGACGAAGACCTGGATCACGACGGTCATGCCAAGCAGGGCCAGTGCCGAGAACCGCGTCGCCAGACCGAACAGCAGCAACAGCGGGAAAAGGTGCTCGGCAAACGCCGCCATCGGTGCGGCCAGTTCGGGGGGCACGAAGGGCAGCTTGTACTCATGCTCAAACAGGGCCAGGGCCGAATCCGAGAGTTGCGGCCAGCCCAGTTCAAACTCGCCGCTGACGAAGTTCAGCACCAACCCCTGAATCTTGGTCTGGCCAGAGTTCCAGAACACGGCAGCGATCGAGAAACGCGCCAGCAACGCGACCAGGCCGTTCGGGATGCGTTCGAACCAGCGAACGAGCGCAGCAACCCGTCCCGCCAGTCCTTCAGGTCGTGGCGTGGCTGGGGATACGCCCTTTGAGGGGCGGGATGTCGTGGTGTTCATGGCCAAGGACTCCTGGGGACTTGCACGGAAGTCAGCGCGCCATGACTCATCAGCAGGGCCAACACGTTGGACAGATCGAAATCGATAACCTCACCTGCAGCCAACGCTGCAGCATCCGCGAGACCTGCGCCAGCCTGAAGGGCCATGACGAAGCATGCGGCGCCCGGCGGCAAGCGCAGCACGAGCACGTCCAGACCCGGGCGAAGCACCAGCGCAGACTCCGGCAGCGCGGGATCGACCGCGGACAGATCAACCTCGCCCTGATGGGCGGCCCAGAGCGAGACGATGGCGCAGTCGGACACCACCACCGAAGTCGAGGGATGGCAGACGAGTTTGAGTTCTCCCACGTCTACGCCGCTGGACATCGCCTGGCCAAGCATCTCGGCTGTCAGCGCGTCGGCATCGGCAGCGTGTTGGGCGAATACGCGCGCCCTCTCCAGTCGGGCGACGTCACCCAGGTAAGGAACGGGCCGGGCCGGTGCGAAGCCGTCGACGAACTCGGCGAACTCCGCGCCGTAATGCGCCAGCACGCGCGAACGCGGCGGGTGCTGGCGAACAAACTCAGAGGCCATCGCTCGAAAGAACTCTTCACCCACCAATTCCTGTACGACCGGGAAGCTGCAGGCCACGGCGTCGATGAGCGAACTGACGACGTTGTTGCGATGGACCGCCAGCCGTGCGCCCGGGTCCGAGCCGTTCCATGTGCGAATGCCTGCGGGGCAAGGCAGCTCAGGTGCCAGCAGTGCCGCTGCAAAGGCGGCCTGGGTCACGAGCAAACCCAGTCAACGCCGCCGCGTCCGGGCTCGGCGGGCACCCGCATCAAGTCTTCGGCGCGATGGGCTTCGGCAAGCAGCGTTGCCAGGCTGGGCACGTCGTTGTCACGTTCGAGCAAGGTCGGTGTCGGCCCTTTGCGGGCCAGCACGGCGGCGTACAAGACCCAGACCGCTTCATCAACCGGCGAGCCATGGCTGTCGATCAACAGTGGCGCGCCGGCGGCGTCGCGGTCGGTGGCAAAGCCTGCCAGATGAATCTCGCCGACAGTGTTCAGGGGCAGACTGCCGAGGTAGGCCAGCGCATCGCGGCCGTGATTGACACAGGAGACATGAACGTTGTTCACGTCCAGCAGCAAGCCGCAACCGGTGCGGTGAATCACTTCGGTCAGGAAAGCCGCTTCGTCCATGGTCGAGGCCTCGAATTCGAGATAGGTCGACGGGTTCTCGATGAGCATCCGGCGCTGCAGGCGCTCTTGCACCCGGTCCACCTGATCGCAGACGCGGTTCAACGTGGCGCGGTCGTAAGGCACCGGCAGCAAGTCGTTGAAGAACACCTCGCCATGGCTGGACCAGGCCAGGTGTTCAGAGAAAGATGCCGGCTGGTAGCGCTTGATCAGCGCGTCAAGCCGGTTCAGGTGGGCTTCGTCGATCGAACACTCAGCACCGATGGACAAGCCGACGCCGTGCAATGACAGCGGATAGTGCTCGCGGATGCGGCCCAGGAAGTGGTGGAAGGGCCCGCCGTCGACCATGTAGTTCTCGGCGTGCACTTCGAAGAAGCCGATGTCCGGACGCGCTTCGAGTACGTCCCGGAAGTGCTCAGGCTTGAGGCCGACGCCCGACCGTGCAGGCAGCTCGGCCCCCATTCCAACCTTCGGCACGATTGGCAAAGCACGCTTCGCGCGCTGTGCAGGCAATGTGCTCAGAATCGACACGGTGTGACCGGGCTGCTCGTGCTTGCTTGGGTCAAGGATGCGGGCCGAGGATGCAGATCAAGAGCACCGGGATCAGGCCTTCTTTTCCTTGAATTCCTTCATCTGCCCGAAGCCCGTCGGCGAGGTCTTGGACGCGGTCTTCTCGCAGCTGCCTTTGGGCACCAGCGACCAGGCATTGGTCTGGAAGTCGAGCTTGGACGTACCCGCGCAGGTGGTGCCAGGTCCGGCAGCGCAATCATTCTTGCCCTTCAGCGCCACGCCGAAGCACTTTTCCTTGGCGGCCGACTGGGCAGCGGCGGGCAACACGGTGAAGGCTGCACCGAGCGCAAGGGCCAGGGCAACGGCAGGGAGCTTGTGTGAGGCTTGGGTCATGAGAATCTCCGGTCTGGAAACAGGTTTGACAAGGATTGCGGCCAACGCCGCTTCGGCTGCAGCGAACCGAAAACCGCAAGAACCTGCGGGCTTCGTGCTGCTTGAACAGGGATTGTTTTCCAATCCCGAACATGGGTAAAAGGTATCAGGTTCAGACCTGCAACACGCCCCAGGCTTCGGCGATGGTCGTGCAGCTTTCGACTGATCTTCAGGCGTTCAGGGCGGTGGGAAGTCATAGTTCAGATGCTCACCGTGAGATTGACCCAGGCGTCCGGCAACCAGAAAACACGCCGATGGCGGCGAACGACAGCGTCATGCCCAGGCCCATCGCGAGGAGGCGCGAAACGGTTGCCCTGAACGCTGCCGCCGACAATCAGCGCCGGCAGTGGCAGCACGCAGGGAGACAGGGTCGTCAGACCGCCCGCAGCCAGGCTCAGGCCCAGCTGCGGCGGTGACAGGCCGGTGGAACATTCGGCCGTCTCAGAGAGCGGACTTGAGGGCCGTGCGGATGCCGGCCTCGGTCGTGTCGCCGACCAACCGACCCCGCTCCTTGTCGCCACGCAGGATGATCATCGTGGACTGGGTCTGCACCTTGAACTGCTTCTTCAGTTCCTTCTCGGTGTCGAAATTGACTTTGAGCACCGTGATGTCCAGGCCGGGTTCGGACTTCAGGGTTTGAAGCACCTTGTCTTGTATGCGGCAAGTCGGGCACCAGCCGGCGTGGAATTGAAGCACCACGGGTTTGTCTGCCTTCTGCGCGGCGGCAAGCGCAGCAGCGCTGTAGGGCTGGAACTCGATCGCGTGGGTCAGAGCTGCGGAAGTCAGCAGCAGTGTGGAGACAATCCATTGGCGCAGGGTCATGGGCGGCTTTCGTGACGGTTGAACAGGGGCACTGGATGCGGCGCTCGCCGATTCCAATGAGCCTTAGTTCGATCCAAGCTGGCGCGGGGTTACAGCTGCCAACGAAATATTTTTCCCAAGGGGTAACTAAACTCCTCCGAGCTTCGAACTTCAACAAGGACACGTGAGCGACGATCTCGAAAGCCGGCTTCGCGGGTTGTGGATGCGCGCGCAGTCTGGCGACGAAGCCGCATACCGATCCGCACTGGCACTGGCCGCGGCGCGGTTGCGTGGCTATTTCCTGCGCCGCATGCGGACGCAGCCCGACGACGTGGAGGACCTTGTGCAGGAGACGCTGTTGACCATTCACCTGCAGCGTGCCACCTATGACCCGGCGCTGCCCTTGACGGCGTGGTTGCACGCCATCGCACGCCACAAGTTCATCGACTTTCTGCGTCGCCACGGCCGGTCAACCGCTCTGCACGACTCGATCGACGACGTCAACGAGACCTTGCTGTCGCTGGTCGAAGACGATCTCACGGCCCGTCGCGACATCGGCAAACTGCTGGATCGGCTGCCCGCCGAGCAGCGCCAGGCCATTCTCGACACCAAGATCGAAGGGCTTTCGGTGGCCGAGGCGGCCGCGCGCTCAGGGGCGTCGGAATCGTCGGTCAAGGTGCGTGTGCACCGCGGGCTTCAGCGGCTGGCGGCTTGGGTGCGGAGCGAAACATGAAGACGCAAGAACTGATCGAATTGCTGGCACGCCGGGCGGGCCCGGTGGCATCGCGCGCCGTACAGCGCCGGCTGGCCGGCGCCGCGCTCGCAGGCTTGGTGGCGGCAACGGTCGTCGTCATCGCGGGGCTGGGCGTCAACCTGCAAATTGGCGCCATGGGGGGCCCCTTGATTCAGAAGCTGGCCTACGTCGGCGCACTGGTTTTGGCTGCAGGCTGGCTGACCGACCGCGCCTCCCGCCCCGGTGCGCCGTTGGGCGCCGCGGTGGCGGTAGTGATGGGCATCGTTCTGACGATGGCCTGCGTTGCCTTCGTGACGCTGCTCAATGCACCGGCGGGACAAGCAGGCAGCCTCCTGCTGGGCAGTTCGTGGAGCACCTGCCCATGGCGTATTGCCTTGCTTTCTGCACCGGCGCTGGCACTTCTGCTGTGGGCGATTCGAACGCTGGCGCCACCCAATGGTCAGGTCGCCGGCTTTGCTGCGGGCTTGCTTGCGGGTGCAGTGGGTGCGCTGGCGTATTCGCTCTATTGCACCGAGACGTCCCCTGCGTTCGTGCTCGTCTGGTATTCGAGCGGTGCGCTGATTTCCGCCTTTGCGGGCGCCGCCTTTGGCTCTCGCCTGTTGACTTGGTGAACCGCAGACGCTTCACCCGACGCCACCCTGGGTCATTGCGGTTGCGGCAGGTTCAAGCAAAGGCACGTGCCGCCCCGCAGGAGCCGCCTTCTTCCACGACCGCGCTCACGTCAGGGTTCCTGAGTCCGCGTCTTGTACTGAGCGCCAGCGGGCGGCCATGGCGGCCGGTTCAGCACCGTCAGTACAGCAGATATCCCTTGGCGGTGAACTCTCCATGAGGTATCGATGAGCTCGCCTTCCTAGCATCGTCTGAGCGGTGTCGGCAGTCCGAACTCCGCTTCCCACCACAGCCTTGCCAGGAGTTTTTAGATGAGCACATTCCTTTCTCGCCCGTTGCAAACCGCCCTGGGCGCAGCCGCCCTGATGGCGGTTTGCGCCTCAGCCCATGCCACAGATGTTTTCGTCACTGTCACCGTGCAGAACCTTGCGCCCACCAACAGCATCGGCTTCGCGCGCCTGCATCTCGGTTTCAACAACGGCAGCTACGACGCCTTCAACCT
>JBBSCV010000099.1:0-11130 GCA_038249925.1 Burkholderiales bacterium | reverse complement strand
CAGCTGCAGGTGGCCAGCCTGCAGGGCTTCAATGCCCAAGACCTGCCCGTGGCCCACGCCGCCGCTGCCGCGCTGCTGAGTTATGCCGAACACACCCAGGGCCAGGCACTGGCCCATGTGCGCAGCCTGCAGGTGGAACGCAGCGGCGACCTGCTGGAACTGCCCCCCGCCACCCACCGCAACCTGGAACTGGTGCAGACGCTGCGCGGTGAATCTGGCGAACGCAGCCCCACGCTGCTGGGCTTGCTGGACAGCTGCCGCACAGGCATGGGCAGCCGGCTGCTGCGCCACTGGCTGACGCACCCGCCGCGCGACCGCGCACCGGCGCGTGAACGCCACGAAGCCATCGCACGCTTCATCGACACCGGCTTCGAGCCGCTGCGCGAGGCCTTGCGCGGCATCAGCGATGTCGAACGCATCACCGCGCGCACGGCGCTGCGCCAGGTGCGCCCGCGTGAGCTGGCGGGCCTGCGCGCCACACTGGCCGCGCTGCCCGCACTGCAGGCGCATGTGCCCGCGGGCACGCCGTGGCTCGCACGCCTGCACGCGGCGCTGCAGCCCGGCGACGCCCTGCCCGAGGTGCTGAGCGCCATCGCCGAAGAGCCGGCCGTGCTGCTGCGCGACGGCGGTGTCATCGCTGCGGGCGTGGATTCCGAACTCGACGAGCTGCGCGGCATCAACCTGAACTGCGACGCTTTCCTGCTGGACCTGGAAGCCCGGGAGCGCGCGCGCACGAACATCCCGAACCTGCGCGTGCAGTTCAACAAGGTGCACGGCTTCTACATCGAGGTGACGGGCTCGCATCTGGACAAGGTGCCGCTGGACTACCAGCGCCGGCAGACGCTGAAAAACGCCGAGCGTTTCATCACGCCAGAGCTGAAGACCTTCGAAGACAAGGCGCTGTCGGCACAGGAACGTGGCCTGGCTCGCGAAAAGTGGCTGTACGAGCAGGTGCTGGATGGGCTGCAGACGCACCTGGCGCCGCTGCAGACACTGGCACGCGCAATCGCCAGCCTGGACGCGCTGGCGGCGCTGGCCGAACGTGCGGCCACGCTGAACTGGTGCCGGCCCGAGTTCGTGCCCTACCCCTGCATCGACATCGAAGCCGGCCGCCACCCGGTGGTGGAGGCGCGGCTGGCCGAGACCGCGCATTCTGAAGGACGGGGGCCTTTCATCCCCAACCACTGCCGCATGGACGCCAAGACCAAGCTGCTCGTCATCACCGGCCCCAACATGGGCGGCAAGAGCACCTTCATGCGCCAGGTGGCCATCACCGTGCTGCTGGCGGCCATGGGCAGCTATGTGCCGGCTGCGGCCTGCCGCCTGGGGCCCATCGATGCCATCCACACGCGCATCGGCGCGGCCGACGACCTGGCCAATGCGCAGAGCACCTTCATGCTGGAAATGACCGAGGCTGCGGCCATCGTGCACGGCGCCACAGAACATTCGTTGGTGCTGATGGACGAAATCGGGCGCGGCACCAGCACCTTCGACGGCCTGGCGCTGGCCGGCGCCATCGCCACGCAGTTGCACGACAGGAACAAGAGCTTCACGCTGTTTGCGACGCATTATTTCGAATTGACCGAGCTGCCGGTGAAGCACGAACGTGCGGTGAACCTGCACGTGGGCGCGGTGGAAAGCGGGCACGACATCGTCTTCCTGCACCAGATCGAGCCCGGCCCGGCCAGCAGAAGTTATGGCGTGCAGGTGGCGCGTCTGGCCGGCATGCCGGCCGCGCTGGTGCGCCAGGCGCGCGCCACGCTCGAAGCGCTGGAGGCCAAGGCCCAGGCCGGTGCCGCGCAGGTGGACCTGTTTGCGCCGCCACCCGCCGCTGCCATGCCCGAGCCTTCGCCCGTGGAGCGCGCACTGGCGGCGCTGGACCCTGATAGCCTTACGGCGCGCGAGGCGTTGCAGGCGCTGTACCAACTCAAACAGCTTCAGATCGAAAGCAAAAAATGACCTATTGCGTCGGCATCCGCCTCAACGCCGGCCTCGTGTTCCTGAGCGACAGCCGAACCAACGCCGGCCTGGACGCCATCAGCACCTTCCGCAAGATGATGATCTACGAGCAGCCGGGCGAACGCTTCATGGTCATGCTGAGCGCGGGCAATCTGAGCATCAGCCAGAGCGTGCGCGAACTGCTGCAGGTGGAGAAGATCGACAACGGCACCGAAGAAGGCCTGACGATCTGGAACGCCAGGAGCATGTTCGACGCCACGCGGGTGCTCGGCGCTGCGGTGCGCCGCGTCTGCGAACAGGACGGCCGGGCGCTGAAGAACGCCGGTATCGACTTCAACGCCAGCATGGTGTTCGGCGGCCAGATCAAGGGCGAGGCGATGCGCCTCTTCCTCGTCTACAGCGCCGGCAACTTCATCGAAGCCACGCGCGAGACCTGCTTCTTCCAGGTCGGCGAAAGCAAGTACGGCAAGCCGATACTGGACCGCGTGCTGACGCCCGCCACGGCGCTGAACGAGGCGGCCAAATGCGCGCTCGTCAGCATGGACAGCACGCTCAAGTCGAACCTCAGCGTCGGATTGCCGCTGGACCTGCTGGTCTACCGCGAAGGCAGTTTCCAGAGCAGCGAGATCGCCTGCCTGGACGAGCGCAACCCGTATTTCCAGATGATCCACAGCACCTGGGGCGAGCGCCTGCGCGAAGTGTTCGAGAGCATCGACGACCCGCGCTGGGACGGCGGCGACGCCACGCACCCGCTGATGGTGCAAAGCGCGCGTTACGAGCCCATGCGCAAGATCAGCAAGCCCTCGGAGCGCATTGTCTGACTGCCCTCGCCCCCGGACCCACCATCGTCTTCAGCCACGCCAACGGCTTCCCGGCGGGCACCTACCGCCTGATCTTCGAAGCCTGGCGCGCCGCCGGCAACCGCGTGCTGGCCATCGACCGCATCGGCCACGACCCGGCCCACCCCGTCACCAGCAACTGGCCGCACCTGCGCGACCATTTGCTGGAATTCATCGCTGCCGAGTCACCCGGCCAGCCGGTGCATCTGGTGGGGCATTCACTGGGCGGCTTCTTGAGCCTGCTGGCGGCCTGCCGCAAGCCAGAGCTGGTGAAAGGCCTGGTGATGATCGACAGCCCCGTGCTCACCGGCTGGAAGGCACACAGCGTGCAGGTGATGAAGGCGGCGCGCCTGATCCAGAAGGTGTCGCCGGCGCGCGTGAGCGTGAAGCGGCGTTGGCAATGGCCATCGGCAGACGCAGCCTATGCACACTTCGCTGCCAAGCACACCTTCGCGCGTTGGGCACCCGAGGTGCTGCGCGACTACATCGCCTGCGGCACGGAACCCGACCCCGACACGGCCGAACCCGGCGGTGTGCGCCTGGCCTTTCGTCGCGAGATAGAAACCAGGATCTACAACACGCTGCCGCACCACATGGGCCGCGTGCTGCACCGCCACCCGCCGCGCTGCCCGGTGGCCTTCCTGGCCGGCACGCAGTCGGCAGAGGTGCGGCAGGTGGGCCTGGCCGCCACGCGCGCGCTGGTGCACGAACGCCTGGAATGGCTGGAAGGCTCGCACCTCTTTCCGATGGAAAAGCCCGCCGAGACGGCAGCGGCGGTGCTGCGCATGCTGCCGGGCGGGCTGCCCGGGCGCTGAGCGGCCTGCACGGCCCCCGTCTCCACGCGGCGGCGCCCTTTACGCGGCGGCGCCTTTACGCCGCGCGCAGCTTGAACACCCGCACCGCATCGGACAAGCGGGCCGCCTGGTCCTTCAAGCCTTCGGCCGCAGCCGTGCTCTGCTCGACGAGCGCCGCGTTCTGTTGCGTGGTCTGGTCGAGCCCGGCCACGGCGCTGCTGACCTGGCCGATGCCACCGGCCTGCTCCAGCGAGGCTGAACTGATCTCGCTGATCAAGGTCGAGACGCTGCGCACCTGCGCCACGATGTCTTCCATCGCCGCGCCGGCCTCGCGCACCAAGCGCGAGCCGTCGTCCACCTTCTCGACACTGGAGCCGATCAGCCCCTTGATCTCGCGCGCCGCTTCGGCGCTGCGCTTCGCCAGGCTGCGCACCTCACTGGCAACCACCGCGAAGCCGCGACCTTGTTCGCCGGCGCGCGCCGCTTCCACCGCGGCATTGAGTGCCAGGATGTTGGTCTGGAAGGCGATGCCGTCGATGACGCCGATGATGTCGGCGATGCGCCTGGAGCTTTCGGTGATGGCGCCCATGGTGGACACGACCTGGCCGACGACATCGCCACCGCGGGCGGCGGCCACGCTCGCCGCACTGGCAAGCTCGGTGGCCTTGCGCGCTGCGGCGGCGTTGTTCGTCACGCTGGCGTTCATCTGCTCCATCGAAGCCGCGGTCTCTTCCAGGCTGGCGGCCTGCTGCTCGGTGCGTGAAGACAGGTCGGCGCTGCCATTGGCGATCTCCACCGAACCGGTGGCGATGGCGTCGGACGCATCACGCACACGGCCCACCACCGCTGCCAGGCTCGTCTGCATCGCAGCCAGCGATGCCAGCACGCTGCCTGCCGGAGCATGTTCCGTGCCGGGCACCGGGCTCAGGTCGCCCTGGGCCACGCGGCGGGCCATGTCACCCAGCGCCAGCGGTTCGGCGCCAAGTTGCACGAGGATGCTGCGGCCGATCAACCAGCCGAGCCAGGCACCGCCGGCAAGAGCGATGGCGAGCGTGACCAGCATCACGGTCAGGAAGCCCTGCGCCTCTTCGAGAGCGAATTTGTTCTTGGCCTGCAGCTTCGCTTCCTGGTAGTCGATCAGCTTGTTGATCGCAGCCAGCCACTGCTCGTACTGCGGCTTGGCGTCGCGCCACAACACCTGCCCGGCCCCGGCCGCGTCGTCGCGGGCCACGCGGGCAATGACCTCGTTCGTCGATGCGACGGCGCGCGCCTCGATGTCCATGATGGCGCCGTAGAGCTGCTTCAAATCGTTCTTGTCGCTCGAGGTGTCCAGCAGCTTTTCCAGCGGGCCGGCCGCATCGGCATAGAACTTCGCCAGGCGTTCGATGGCGGCGAGTTCGCGGGCGCGGTCTTCCGCGGTCTTGCTGAGGGCCACGTCGCGCACCGCGATCGAGCGGTCGTGCGCGGAGCCGCGGAAGTTGATGGCGTAGCGCTGGATCAGCGAATGTTCGGTGTTGTTGTCCACCAGAGCGCTCTCGATGGAGTGCACCTTGACCACGGCCGTCGCCGTGATCAACACCAGCACACCGAGCATGGCGCCAAATCCGACCGCAAGGCGCTTGCGGACTGTCATTCGGTTGAGAAACATCTCTAATCCTTGAAGTCACTGAAGGTGGCGCCGCCTGTCCTGGACAAGTTTGGCGCTCTGCCCACACTTTCGGCCTCGCTCGCTGGGAGTTGATAGTGCTGTTCATGACTTGCGGCTATCGATCAGATAGCCTTGACCCCGAACGACGGAAGGACCGAACGACCGACCAGGCGGCCCCGGCCATGGGCGCGCTCAGCTTTCGAAGCGCCCCAGCCGCACCGCCGTGCCGCCGGGCTTCAGGTTGCGCGTGCCGGGCATCACGAGCACGCAGTCGTCGTACGGTGTCAACCAGGTGCGGTCGCCGTCCCGCGCGATGGGTGTGCCGGCCTTCGGTATGACCGACAAACCGACCGTCGGCACCAGGAAGCGGAAGTCTGCGCTGCGCGCCACCACCGGCTCGGTCACGCGCACCAGGCGCTGCACCGCCGGCAATGCCAGGCGCACATGCGCCTGCACCCAGGCGGCGTCGGCCGCACCGGTGAGGCCCAGGAAACGCACCAGCGTGTCGATGGCCACCACGCCCGCCCGCTGTTCCCAGTGCTGGCCACATTCGATGAGCAGCGCCCTTTTCGCGCTGGCCGGGTCGCCGTAGGCGCCACGGTCGATCATGCGCAGGCCGCCGGGGTGGCCGGTGTCGATGAGCAGGTCGCCCGGCACGCCCAGTTCGCGCGCATAGGCCGCGTTCTTGTCGACCCTGCCGCAGACCATCAGCGGGCCGCAGGGCTCGCCCATGCTGTGGATGTCGAGCAGCAGGTCGGCCTCATCGACGAACGGCCGCAGCAGGCGCGCGCGGCGCAGTTCCACTGAATCCTGCGCGCTGTTCAGGGTTTCATCGGCCCAGATGCGGTTGTAGTCCTCGTCCACGCAGCGCGAGGGGTAAGGGTCGGCAGGGTCGAAGCGCGCATAGGCCTCGACGTTCGCGAAGGCCAGGGTCAGCGTGCCCGCAGCCGGGGCCCAGCCTTGCCGCACCTGGCGCAGCAGCCAGTCCAGCGCAATGGCGCCGCATATTTCGTTGCCGTGCGTCAGAGCCTGCACCAACACGCGCGGGCCGGGCTGGGCGCCCTGCAGCACATGCACCCAGGGCACGCCGGTGTGGCCGTCTTTCCACGGCTCGATATCGGGGGCTTGCAGTTCGACGGGGGGCAGATCGGCCATGGTGACAGGGGTGAAAGTCAGCGACGGAAAAATGGGTCAGAGATGGGCGCTCGGCAGAGCTGCAGGTGCGGCTGCAAGTATCTCCTGGGGATGATGCCGGGGTGGCGGTGGCAGGTTCCTTGCTACAACCGCTGATGCTTCCGGAGGCACCTCACATGCAAGATACCGAACTTCAAAACCTGGTCGACGCCGTGCGCAACGGCACACTGGCGCGCCGTGCCTTCCTGCAGCACCTGGCCGCCGTGGGCCTGGCTGCCCCCATGGCCAGCATGCTGTTGATGCACGCCGGGGTGGCCCAGGCCCAGCCGGCCAGCCCACCCTACAAACCCGCGAAGCGTGGTGGCGGCGGCGCGTTGAAGGCGCTGTCGTGGCAGGGTGCCACGTTGCTGCAGCCGCACTTCGCCAGCGGCACCAAAGACCAGGAAGCCAGCCGCATCTTCTACGAGCCCCTGGCCAGCTGGGACAAGGACGCCAACCTCGTTGCCGTGCTGGCTGCCGAACTGCCCACGCGCGAAAACGGCGGGCTCAGCGCCGATGGCCGCAGCGTCATCTGGAAACTGAAGAAGGGCGTGCAGTGGCACGACGGCAAACCCTTCACCGCCGACGACTGCGTCTTCACCTGGGAGTACGCGCGCGACCCCGCCACCGCGGCCGTGACCCAGGGCGTCTACAAGGACGTCACGGTGACGAAGGTGGACAGCCACACCGTGCGCGTCACCTTCGCCAAGCCCACGCCCTTCTGGGCCACCGCCTTTTGCGCGGCAGAAGGCATGGTGCTGCCCAGGCACGTGTTCGGGCCCTTCGTGGGCGACAAGTCGCGCGATGCGCCTGGCAACCTGGCGCCGGTGGGCACGGGGCCCTACATCTTTGTCGAGTTCAAACCCGGCGACACGGTTCGCGGCCGCCTCAACCCGAACTACCACATGCCGAACCGGCCGCACTTCGACACCATCGAGGTCAAAGGCGGCGGTGACGCGCCCAGCGCCGCGCGCGCCGTGCTGCAGACCGGCGAGTACGACTTCGCCTGGAACCTGCTTGTGGAAGACGACGTGCTCATGCGCATGGAAGCCGCCGGCAAGGGCCGCGCCGTCTACCTGCCCAGCGGCGATGTCGAGTTCGTGCAGCTCAACCCCACCGATCCCGTCACCGAGGTGGACGGCGAACGCAGCAGCACCAAGACCCAGCACTTCGCCTTCCGCGACCCCGCCGTGCGCCAGGCCATGGCACTGCTGTGCGACCGCGTGGCGATCCAGAAATTCATCTACGGCCGCGGCGGCAGCGCCACCGCCAACTTTCTGAACAACCCGGCGCGCTTTCGCAGCCCCAACAACAAGTTCGAATTCAACCTCGACAGGGCCAACCAGTTGCTCGATGCCGCGGGCTGGAAACGAGGCAGCGGTGGCCGCGGCGGCGTGCGCGAGAAAGACGGCCAGCCGCTGCGCCTGGTGTTCCAGACCAGCACCAACGCGCCCCGCCAGAAGGTGCAGGCCGTCATCAAGCAGGCCTGCGGCAAGGCCGGCATCGAGTTGGAGCTGAAGTCCGTCACCGGCAGCGTGTTCTTCAGCAGCGACGTCGGCAACCCCGACACCTACGGCAAGTTCTACGCCGACATGCAGATGTACACGACCACCATGACCCAGCCCGACCCTGAGCGACTGATGGACCAGTACCTCAGCCGCGAGATTGCGAGCAAGGCCAACAAGTGGCTGGGCCGCAACATCTCGCGCTACCGCAACCCCGAGTACGACAGCACCTACGCGCTGGTGGAACAGGAACTCGACCCCATCAAGCGCGCCGCGCTCTTCATCAAACTGAACGACCTGCCGGTGCAAGACATGGCCATCATCCCGCTGGTGAGCCGCACGCGTGTGCGCGGTGTGGCCACCAAGCTCGTGCCCACGCTGACCGGGTTTGACCTCGACTACTCCGGCCTGCCTCACTGGTACCGGGAAGCCTGATGAAAGCGCCACACCCAGACCGAACCGCAGCCCTGCCGCCCGACGAAGCCGAGCTGCGCCGCTGGCTGGCAGAAGTGCAAGCCGGCACGCTGCCGCGCCGCGCCTTCGTGCAGCGTCTGGGTGCCTTCGGCGTGGCCGCGCCGCTGGCCGGGCTGATGTTGCTGGACGCGGGCATGGCGCAAGCGCAGCCGCAAAGCCAGCCGAATGCCCAGCCGAAAGCCCAGCCGCAAACCCAGCCACAGACAGCATTCCAGCCCACGCAGCGCGGCGGCGGCGGCCTGCTGCGCCTGCTGGAGTGGCAAGGCCCCACGCTGCTCAACCCGCACTTCGCCACCGGTCTGAAAGACAACACCGGCGCGCGCCCCTTCTACGAACCGCTGGCGCATTTCGATGCCGATGGCAACCTCGAGCCGGTGCTGGCCGCCGAGATTCCCAGCCGCGCCAACGGCGGCCTGGCGGCCGATGGCAAGAGCGTGGTGTGGAAGCTCAAGAAGGGTGTGACGTGGCACGACGGCCAGCCCTTCACGGCCGACGACGTCATCTTCAACTGGCAGTACGCGACAGACCTCGCCACCGCCGCCGTGACGGCCGGCAACTACGACGGCCTGAAGATGGAGAAGGTGGACGCGCACACCGTGCGCGTGGTCTTCAGCAAGCCCGCGCCTTTCTGGCCGGGGCAGTACACCGGCGTCTTTCTCATCCCGCGCCACCTCTTTGCGCCCTACCTCGGCAGCAAGTCGCGCGAGGCGCCGAACAACAACCGCCCCGTCGGCACCGGGCCTTACACCTTCGTCGATTTCCGCCCCGCCGACCTGCTGCGCGCGGCGCTGAACAAGAACTACCACCTGGCGAACCGCCCCTACTTCGACACGCTGGAGATGAAGGCCGGCGGCGACGCCACCAGCGCCGCACGCGCCGTGCTGCAAACCGGCGACTACGACTTCGCCAGCAGCCTGAGCCTGCCCGAAGACCTGCTCGAAAAACTGGAAGGCGCGGGCAAGGGCCGGGTGCAGATCTTGAGCGGCAGCTCGACCCAGGCCATCTACCTGAACTTCACCGACCCGGCGCAAACGGTGGACGGCGAACGCTCGCACGCCAGGACGCGCCACCCGATCTTCAGCGACCCCGCCGTGCGCCAGGCCCTGGGCCTGCTGATCGACCGCGCCGGCGTGCAGCGTTTCATCTACGGCCGCCAGGGCCAGGCCACCACCAACTTCATCAACAACCCGGTGCGCTACCGCAGCAGCGGCACGCAGGCCGAATTCAACATCGACAAGGCCAAGGCCGTGCTCGATGCCGCAGGCTGGCGGCCCGGCCCCGACGGCGTGCGCGCCAAGGGCGGGCGCAAGCTGAGCCTGCTGTTCCAGGGCTCGGTGGGCGCGACCAGCCAGAGCATGCAGGCGGTGGTGAAGCAGGCGGCGGCCAAGGCCGGCATCGCCATCGAGCTGAAGGCCGTGCCCAGCACCGTGTTCTTCTCGTCGGATGCCGGCAACCCCGACACCTACGGCAAGTTCAACGCCGACATGCAGACCTACAACTGGACCGTGAGCAACCCCGACCCCGAGAACCTGATGCAGTGTTTCGTTTCGTGGGAAGTGGCCAGCCAGGCCAACAAGTGGCTGGGGCAGAACCTGGTGCGCTGGCAGAACGCCGGGTACGACGCGCTCTTCCGCGCCACGCAGACCGAGCTCGACCCTGTGAGGCGCGCCGCCATCTTCATCCGCATGAACGACATGGTGGTGAAGGACGGCTACGTCATCCCCATCCTGGCGCGCAACTCGGTGCGTGCGATGGCGAAGAACCTGGTGGCGCCGCTTTCGCCGTGGCGCAACGACATGGCCAGCCTGGCGTTTTGGCATCGCGCCGCTTGAGCGGGAAGCGCATTTGGGCCCCTACATCCTGCGACGCCTGCTGATCGCCATTCCCAGCCTGCTGGGCATCAGCGTCGTGCTCTTCACGGTGCTGGCGCTGGCCCCGGGCGACCCCTTCGAAGAGCTGGCCACCAACCCCAACGTGCCGGCCGAGGTGAAGCAGATGCTGCGCGCCAAGTTCGGGCTCGACGACCCGGTGTGGCAGCGCTACTTCCGCTGGCTGGCGGCAATGGTGCAGGGTGACTGGGGCTACAGCTTCATCAGCCGCGTGGATGTCGACACCCTCATCTGGCAGCGCGTGCCGGTGACGCTGGCCGTCATCGGTGCCGCCCAGGTGCTGGCCATCCTGATTGCACTGCCGGTGGGCACGCTGGCCGCGACGCGGCCTTATTCGGTCTTCGACCAGATTGCCAACACCCTGGCCTTCATCGGCTTTTCACTGCCCACCTTCTTCACCGGGCTGCTGCTGATCCTGCTGTTCTCGATCACGCTGAACTGGCTGCCCTTCGTCTACCGCGCCGACATCAGCGCCACCGGCTGGGCGTGGTGGTGGGAGCACATCAAACAAAGCATCATGCCGGTGCTGGTACTCGGCTTGTTCCAGGGCGCCAGCCTGACGCGCTTCGTGCGCAACGCGGTGATGGACGTGATCAAGCTCGACTACGTCACCACCGCGCGCAGCAAGGGCCTCAACGAACGCACCGTGGTGCTGAAACACGTGGTCCGCAACGCGATGATCCCGGTCGTCACGCTGGTGTCGCTGCAGCTGCCGGCGGTCTTCGGCGGCGCCATCGTCACCGAGCAGATCTTCCGCATCCCGGGCATCGGCAGCCTGCTCATCGACGCCATCCTGCGCAACGACACACCCGTCATCATGGCCGTCACTTTCGTCTTCGCCTGCCTGGT